>JBFHIO010000069.1:0-7354 GCA_041596435.1 Desulforhopalus sp.
CCTTCAAGGCCTCTGCCTTCCGGTAGACCGCACATCAGGTTCATATTCTGGATTGCCTGGCCAGATGCACCTTTGACAATATTATCGATGGCGGACATGACTACTACGCGCCGGGTTACCTTGTCAAAGGCTACGGCAACGTCGCAGCAGTTGGAGCCCCGTACGTTTTGGGTCGCAGGGTATTGTCCACTGGGGAGGACACGAACGAAGCGTTCCCCGGAGTAGCGTTTTTCAAGGATATTTTGCAGTTGAGAGGCGTCAAACCCCGGCGTAAGCTGGGTGTACATGGTGCTGAGAATTCCCCGTGCAATGGGAAGAAGATGGGGGGTAAAGGAGATTGTGATCTTCTCCTTTGCGCGCAGGGTCAGCTCCTGTTCAATCTCAGGAATGTGGCGGTGGGCGCGGCCGACTTTGTAGGGGCGAAAACCATCATGTACTTCACAGAAGAGTGATCCGAGATTCAGTCCTCGGCCAGCTCCAGTCGTTCCAGATTTACTGTCGGCAATGATGGGAGAAGGAAGAATCGCACCAGCTTCGAGCAGTGGGGTCAACCCGAGAATGATGGAGGTCGGGTAACATCCGGGGTTGGCTGTCAGCTGTGCCCCTGCAATTTTGTCCCGGTAGAGTTCCGGCAGGCCATAAACTGCTTTCTCAAGGAGCTGGGGCGAATTGTGCGGCACATACCATTCTTCATAGGTTGCCTGATCGTGGATGCGAAAATCTGCTGACAGGTCGACTACTTTCTTCCCGGCATCCAGCAGTGGAGGAACTACATCCATGGCAGTCTGGTGAGGGACTGCGGTAAAGAAGACATCAGCTTTCTCCGCCCAGGTGTCCGGAGTGCTCCCGTCGCAGACGATGTCAACCAGATTTCGCAGATGTGGGAAGACCTCTGCGAGCTTCCTGCCGGCAAATTTTCTTGAGGTGGCAAGGGTTATTTCAAATTCAGGGTGAGAGCAGATAATCCTCGCAAGCTCTGCACCTGTATAACCGGATGCTCCAATTATCCCAACTCGTGTCATGGCTGTTTTTCCTCGGGAGTGTTTATTATGGCAGCATCAAAGGTGCTGCCACAGTCTCTTAGCAGAAAAGAGAACGGAAAAAGGGGAATGACATTCGTCATTCCCCCCTCGCTTCATCAGTATAATACAGCTGCCCGTATTCTCCAGCAGATTAACGCTTGGAGAATTGGAACTTGGCACGGGCGCCTTTTTGTCCGTATTTCTTTCTTTCTTTCATTCGCGGATCGCGGGTAAGCAGACCGGATTGCTTCAGGGGAAGACGATTCTCGAGGTCAATTTCCAGCAGTGCGCGGGAAATTCCATGGGAGAGAGCATCAACTTGAGCAGATTTTCCACCACCTTTGAGAGTAGCGATAACATCATACTGCTCGCTGGTATCGGTTACAGAGAAAGGTTTTACAATTTTATGATCTTTAAAAATTGCTCCAAAATATTCAACTGCTTCCATTTTGTTCACGGTTACTTTGCCGCTTCCCGGAACCAGCCATACTCTGGCGACTGCACTTTTTCTTCTTCCAGTGGCGTAAAACTTGTCTTGAGCCATATCTTGTCTCCAGAATTAAATATCGAATACGGTAGGATTCTGAGCAGCATGCGGATGCTCAGGGCCGGCGTAAACTTTGAGTTTCTTCAGTTGTGCCCGACCAAGTCTGTTTCTTGGCAGCATCCCTTTTACCGCATTAATAATAAGATCTTCTGGATGTTTCTCGCGAAGTTCTTTTGCGCTGGTTTCCTTGATGCCGCCAATGTAGCCGGTGTGGCGATAGTATTTTTTATCGTCCCATTTTTTGCCGGTAAGGGCAACTTTATCAGCATTGGTAACAACAACAAAGTCACCATTGTCTATAAAGGTGGAAAAAGTGGGCTTGTTCTTGCCACGCAGGCGGTGGGCGATTTCAGTGGCGAGACGACCAAGAACTTTGTCCTCAGCATCAACTACAAGCCACCCCTTTTGAATCTCGTCAACCGGAGTAAGATAGGTTTTCATTTTAATCCTCAACTGATGAAACATGATAAAAAAAAGGCTCGAACATGTCGAACCTTTTCAAATATTTGGAGCGGGAAACGAGGGTCGAACTCGCGACTTCAACCTTGGCAAGGTTGCACTCTACCACTGAGTTATTCCCGCTTGCTTCTTGTGAAAAACAGGTAGACTGTTTACCAAATGGGTAAGCTGCTGTCAACCAAAAAACGGGGTGGTACTGTTTTTTGTAGCTCTTTACCCTCAGGAATCAGAGCGACAAAACCTTCGTACAAATTATTGTACTTTTTTATCGGGAGATGGTAAGAATGAATAATGGTGGCTTCACTTTGAAGTCGCAACCCGGCTCCTTCCAAAGCCAATAAAAAATAGAATATCATAATATAAAGAATGCGACACGTAGAAATTAAAAGAAAGACCAGTGAAACAGATATCAATCTCTCTTTGACTCTCGATGGTAATGGTGAGCATGACCTGTCTACCGGAATTCCCTTTTTAGACCATATGCTCACCCTTTTTGCCGTTCACGGCTCCTTTGATCTGAAGCTTTATGCAGACGGGGACATTGAGGTGGACGGGCATCACACGGTTGAGGACATTGGTATCTGCCTCGGACAGGCATTGAGTGAAGCCCTTGGCAATAAGGCAGGTATTACCCGATATGGCAGTTTCTCCCTGCCCATGGACGAGACGCTTGTTCGCGTTGTACTTGACCTCTCCAATCGCCCTTTTTTGCACTACGAGGCACCGGTTCGAGAGCCAATGCTGGGAAGCTTTGATACCATGCTGGCCAGGGAATTTTTCCGGGCCGTTTGCCAGCATGGTGGTATTACTCTGCACATTGATTTGCTCCATGGCGAGAATGGGCATCATATTATAGAGGCCATCTTCAAAGCGTTCGCCCGGGCTCTCGCAGAGGCGGTAACACCCCTTGCCGACGGTAAGGTCATGTCTTCCAAGGGATGTCTGTGAGGCTTGTTGAAAACAATTCACAGAGTTTCAGCAGGGAACCACTGCTCTGAGTACAGGGGGTGGAAAACTTCAATAGACCCTTGACCGGCAGCTCCATCGGGGTCTGGGCAGGGCGTTGGATAATGAAAGGAATCCCTGCCGGGGGCGGGGAAAAGGGGGAGAAGTGAAAACGAATATTGTTAGTCTTTTGCTGGTTGTTGCTCTGGTGGCACTCTCAGGTTGTGCCGCACCGAAGGAAGAAGGTCCGAGGGTTCTGCGGCCATTGACGTGTATTGCGGTAATGCCCGTGACGGTCAGTGGAGAGGATGTTGATTCATCTTTACAGGATTTACAAAAAGGAGCAGATTTTGCCACCAGTGTGATGGCAACTCTTCTTGCGGAAAAAAACAATACTGATATGGTTTCTTCCAGTCAGGCCGAGGGGCTTTCTCCTGAAATAATCCGCGGACGCTCCGGAGCGATTGCTGCCATTGGCGAACAGACCGGATGTGAGGGCGTGCTGCTCACTCACCTGCAGCGTTATAATGAACGTGTTGGAAGTGAATACTCGGTTGATTCACCGGCTTCTGCCTCCTTCAAAATGGCTCTTTTTTACGCTCCAACCGGTGCTGTCCTCTGGACTGCCGACTTTCGTGAGACTCAGGAGTCTTTTCTGTCAAATATCTTCTCCAGCAAGATGGGCAAACGCGGTTTTCGCTGGATAAAAGTGGATGAGCTTCTCAAGCAGGGACTTGAAGAGCGTCTTGGCGGGTGTCCTTACCTGCAGTAAATCCTGTGACTCGCAGGGGTAAACAACTTTGATACCGCCCGCCCCGTCAGGGGGAGGGCGGTTTTTTTTATCTGAGAAAAATGAAACAAACCATCCCCCAAAAACTGAGTCGCAAACTCGGCCGAGTCATGCACGACTACGCCATGTTTAAAGAGGGAGACCGTGTTCTGCTGGCCGTCTCCGGCGGGGTCGACAGCCTCGTTCTTGCCGGAATCCTCAAGATCTGGCAGGCCCGTGCTCCCATTTCCTTTGCACTGCGGTGTGTCCATATTGACCACGGCTACACGGGGGAAGGCGGCCCTGAAAGCACCATTGCCCCGCAGCTGGCGAAGTTTGGTCTCCCCCTCGAAATCCATGCGGAACGGGAGCTCTCCGGAGAGCGGAGCTGCTTTCTCTGCGCGCGCAATCGCCGCAGCCAGCTTTTTGATCTGGCGGAAAAGTACGGCTGCAGTAAAATCGCTTTCGGTCATCACCGGGATGACCTTATTGAGACCTTCATGCTGAATGCTTTTTACTCCGGGAGTATATCCACCATGCTTCCGAAGCAGGAGCTTTTCAATGGGACTCTTGCCCTCGTTCGGCCGATGGCTTATCTTGATAAAGCCGACGTCAGGGCTCTGGCCGCCGACTGGAAACTGCAGCCGGTGAGCAACCTCTGCCCTTTTGCCGAAGAGACCCGCCGCGAGCGGGTTCGTCGTTTTCTCAATAAATTTTACGCGGAGGAGCCGCAGGCGAGGGACTCTCTCTTTGCCGCCCTCTCAAATGTTCGACAGGATTATCTTCTCAAGGTGAATCATGAAGTTGCGCATCAAAAACATTCTTAACAAACCACCTCTCGGTGAGACTCTCACCCTCTGCGGCTGGCTCCGCACCCGTCGTGATACCGGTGGTTTTTCCTTTCTCGAGCTTAATGACGGGTCTTGCCTGAGCGGTCTGCAGGTAATTGCCGATGCCTCTCTGCCCAACTATGACAGCGACATCAAAACTCTCAACACCGGAGCCAGTCTGCAGGTTACCGGGGAGTTGAAAGAGAGCCCGGCTAAAGGTCAGGCGGTGGAGATGCATGCTACTGCGATTGAGGTCACAGGGGCTTCAAGTCCTGATTACCCCCTGCAGAAAAAACGACACAGCTTTGAATTCCTGCGGGAGATGAGCCATCTGCGGCCGCGTACCAATGCTCTTGGCGCTGTCGGTAGAGTCCGTTCGCGTCTTGGATATGCCGTGCACAATTTCTTTCAGGAACGTGATTTTGTCTTCCTTCACACTCCGATCATCACGACCTCTGACTGTGAAGGGGCGGGAGAGATGTTTCAGGTCCGCACCGGTCATGAACATGGCAGTGAAGGGCATTTCTTCGGTCACCCTGCAGGGCTGACGGTGAGTGGACAGCTTCAGGCTGAAGTTTATGCCATGGCTCTGGGGGATGTCTATACCTTCGGTCCCACTTTCCGTGCGGAAAATTCCAATACCTCGCGCCACCTTGCCGAGTTTTGGATGATCGAACCGGAGATGGCTTTTTGTGACCTGCAATGCAATATGGAGGTTGCCGGAGATATGCTCAAATATCTCATCGCGGATGTTCTTGAGCACTGCGGCGAAGATATGCAGCTCTTCAACACGTTCATTGAGAAGGGACTGCTGGAGAAATTGAAATCGGTGGTGGAGAAGGATTTTGTCCATCTTCCCTATACCGAGGCCATTGAGTTGCTGGAGAAATCCGACCGCACCTTTGACTATCCGGTGAAGTGGGGGATCGACATGCAGTCGGAGCACGAACGCTATCTCTGTGAAGAGGTGTTCAACTGTCCGCTTATTGTTACTGACTATCCTGATGCCATCAAACCGTTTTATATGCGCATGAATGATGATGGGCGTACCGTCGCTGCCATGGATATTCTTGTCCCCGGGATCGGCGAAATCGTTGGAGGCAGCCAGCGGGAGGAGCGTTTGGACGTGCTGGAAGACCGAATGAAAGAGGCTGGGCTGTCTCTTGAAGAGTATGACTGGTATCTTGACCTGCGCCGTTATGGTTCTGCCCCTCACTCGGGCTTTGGCCTCGGCTTTGAACGTCTCGTCCAGTTTGTCACCGGCATGAGCAATATTCGTGAAACCATTCCATTTCCGCGTACTCCGGGATTCGCACCCTGCTGAGAGAAGGACTCCTGCAACTAATGACAGAAAATAAAGAGACAAACCAGGGCCGGGGCCCGGCAGTACGCAATATGTTCGATGCCATCGCCGGCCGTTATGATCTGATGAATCGAGTGATGACCTTCGGCCAGGACCAGGGCTGGCGACGCCACGTGGTGGCTGAGGCTGGTGATCCTGGAAAAGGGAAGGTTCTTGATCTTGCCACGGGTACCGGCGATATTGCTGCTTTGATGGCTGCCAGTCATCCACACTGCGAGGTTATCGGCGGTGATTTCTCCGCCGGGATGCTCGCCGAAGCGAAGCGGCGGTTCCCCTCTTCACGTATCAGCTGGCAGGTGTGTGATGCCAACGCGCTCCCCTTTGCCGACAACAGCTTTGAGGCGGTTACCTTTGGTTATCTTCTGCGTAATGTGGATGATTCTCTCAAGGTTTTACGCGAGGTTCATCGCGTGCTGGTGCCAGGGGGCAGGGTTGTCTGTCTTGATACCACCCCGCCGCGGAAGAATCTGCTCTATCCTTTTATCCGTCTCTACCTCCGTTTCGGGATCCCGCTGCTCGGCAGGATGCTGGCCGGCGATGAAGATGCATACGCCTATCTCACCGGTTCCACCCTGGCTTTTCACGATGCCGAAACACTCTCTTCCATTTTTCGTGAAGCCGGGTTCGCCAGTGTGAGTTACCGCCGTTTCATGTGCGGTTCTATCGCGGTGCACCGTGGGGTGAAAGAGGGGTGAGAGAGGTCCGGAAGGCTGCAGGAGGCTGTCTGATCAGTGCCCCCCCGGCAGCCTTCATCTCCGGCACTTATGTCAACCTGGATTGGCACACAGGTTGACACACGTTTTCCTTTTACCAGCAGTGAATATATCTTTTTGGGTTTTCTTATAATAAGTGCAGCGTGTTTGCCCTTCCGTGGCAGATACGTGTGGACTTTTCCTTCCCTTTGCCTGTCTTTATCAGTTCATCAATAAACGGCTGTCTATAAATGTGTTTTGTATAGGCAATTCAACAGAAAAGCAACAGACATCTAGATCTGTCTTCAGAGGATTATTCAGACCGGAGTTGCTGTTCTGCCGTCTCCAATACTTCGTTTTCTTTGTGGCCTTCTCTGTAAATTTCTGTTTGACGGTTCCTGTGATCTGAGCATTGAGAGTATCTCTTTCCCTGTACAATATTCACGACGAATTTCACGGTAATTCAGACGCTTAGAACGATTCATTAACCAGCAGTTTCAGATTGAGATCTTCCTGTTTGAAGAAAAGGATGATCTGATCCCTGTCATGATCCCCTCCAATCAGGTGGTGGGGGTGCCATGCTGACTGCCGTCCTTTTTTCAGAGTTCCCTCATGCCACGGTGTTGTATTTATCGTCCTCATCCAGCCTGACGTTTTTTATCCGCAATGATCATCAGAGATTCCCCGCTGGAGTTTGTATGGCTGTAGAGGAGGACCTGCTGGTAGA
>JBFHIO010000070.1:0-7326 GCA_041596435.1 Desulforhopalus sp.
CGCAGCGGATGAAATTGTTCAAACGCGGGTATCAGTCGGGTGATCCGGGGCAGTGCAACACCTTCACCGCATTATAGGCCCAATGGTCAGGCAGCTGTGATAAGTGCCGATTTTTATCATGACAAGATAAGCAGCATTGATATCTTATCAGACCCTCTCTTACAGAACCTTGCAGATCGAGTCGATTTGCAAGGTTCTGATCTTCAGTCATATTGATTTTACAGGGTGTTCTGACAAATGACATCGTACAGAAATCCGTAATTTTCTCGACCTTCAACGGATCACGGCCCATAACAAGAGTGGCTTTACTGATTGGATCATAAAGAAGTATATCTTCGTGGAATAAACGTTGTTGTGTCCTGCATTAACAAAACCAAACCGTCTTCCCCGAGCAGCATTTAATCGGTATGAGAAGAATGTATTCATTACTCTCAGTGAGACACGTCTCTCCTTCTCAAAGAAAAAACTGCATTTCATTCGCTCGATTTGTCTCCCTTTCAAACTTTTTCAAGCAATAAAGAGTAAAATGAACGGACTATATTTTATTTTGCCAGGAAAGTGTATCTTTGGGCTTGATTCCTCCCATTGTCTTTTGCTTGATAAAGAGCATCGTCTGCATTTTTAAACAATAAGCTGATAGTATTAATTGGACTTGTATTGCATATAGAAGCAACTCCGATGCTTACTGTTAACTTGCTGTCAACCTTTGAATATTTGTGTTCAATTCCATTTTGGCCAATATTATTTATTATAATATTGGCTATATCATATCCCCCCTCTTCGTCTGTATAGGGAAGCAAGACAACAAATTCCTCTCCTCCATAGCGAAAGACAGTATCTGTATTTCTGGAAAGACTGCTCTTAATAATGTTTGCTATGGCCCTCAGTGCATTATCACCTTGTTCATGGCCATAATGATCGTTATATGCTTTAAAATAATCAATATCGACTACAAGCAGGCAAAGGTACATTTCGTTTTTTCTTACAGATATTACTTGTTTTTTTAACTCGTTTTCATATTTTCGTCTATTCCAAAGACCAGTTAAGAAGTCTATTTCTGAAATATCCTTTAATTCATTATTGGCAAGACACAATTTTTGTTCTATTTCTTTTCTTTTTTCTATCTCTATGGCTAAAGAATTTTCTCGTTCCAATAGCGTCTTGTTTATTTTCTTAACTCGACTTGCAAATATAAAAACAAAAAACGCAAAAATACTTGCTATAGTAGAGACGATACCTATCACCCAGTACAGACGAAGCGTTTCTCTGCTTAAAGTAACTATTTCTTTCCCTGACCATTTTTTTTCAATGCTCTTTCTCGTGCCGTCTTGAGATATTAAACGTAAACCGAGATTAATCTTTTCCAGCAACTCATCATTGCCTTTAGCTACTGCAATAGAGCTAAATTGAATATCAATCGGTTTAGAGGCATAGGATATACCCTGGACGCCGCTCAGAAACAGTTGATATGCACCAACCCAGCGATCAACAACCAATGCATCAATATTGCCATCCTTTATTAATTGGAACCCCTGTTGCCAGTCAGGAATCGTTTGAATTGTGACTTCCGGATATTTACTGAGGAGTGCACGGGGGTAGCCTTTTCTTTCTACACCAACGACAAGCCCATGCAGGGAATCTATATCCTGTATTTCAACTCGCTGAAATTTCCTGAAAATAACAAATTCAGACTTCAAAACGGGGTCTGAAAAATCGTATATTTGCTCTCGTGCTGAGCTGGGATTGATTTGCAGTAAGGCATCAATTTTACCAGCATGCATTAATTGCTGGGCCTCATCCCAATTCATCGCCAAGATATCGATATCCAGACCAGCATGGTCGGCAACAGCCTGAACAATGTCTACCACCAGGCCCGCCGTTTTTTCACCTTTAGTAAAAATAAGTGGTGATAATTCTTTGTTTCCCGCAAAAATAAGCATGTCAGACCGCTCACTTTTACCAGCAAACAACAAAGAGGAACTAAACACCAATGTGACAAATATTAGAGCTGAAAAAACTATAGATAAATACTTTCTTGTCATAAATTTCTGAATATCTAAAGTGAAATAGTTTCGACTTAATCTGATAATTCCTCTTAAAAATTAAGAGGCTCTCCCTTTCGCTGGAGTTGCATACAACCATCCCAAAAAAGTACAATGCTAAAGGAGAACCTCATGACCAATTTCAACCAAAATATCATCACAGACGATGATCTTGTCCATGGAACGATCGAAACTTTCCGTCCTTGTTTCGCAGGCAGTCAGGATACCTTTTACGTTGGAACTATCAGCTTTTTTGACACTCCCGGCTATAAGGAGTTGACCCGCTACTTATAATTTTCCATTATTTTGAAAATAATGAAGCTGCAGGTCTTTTAAATAAGACAAATTCTGCTTAGGGTCTAAGGAGCACAGCATGTATTACGTTTAATAGTGCTGTTGAGCAAGCCTGGGTGTCGGCCAGACCCAACCTGGATTTTCACAGGGGGCTTCTCACCTCAACTGAACTCCACCCCAGGCAGTTCCTGCAGCTTCTGCCTGCAGCGATTCTGACTGCAATTCTATATCAACGCCCAAAGGAGTATTACAATGAATATCTCCCCGGCATCAGACTCTTCTTTTCCCCTGCGGCTCTCGTGGTGTCTGCTCCTGCTTCGGCTGGGGATTGGCATTGTGTTTGTCATGTGGACGGTTAATAAACTCATCAACCCTGAAAATGCGGCAGCTGTATTTACGAAATATTACCAGCTGCAGTCCCTCTCTTCCTACCTTGTGTACCTGGTGGGAACGCTGCAGGCCATTGTTGTCCTGGCTTTTGTCCTTGGTGCTTTTCGCACCTGTTCCTACTCGGCCATCCTGATTTTCCATGGTTTCTCTACTATCAGTGCATACAAGCAGTATCTGGATCCCTGGACCAGTCCACACCTCTTATTTTTTGCCGCCTTTCCCATGCTGGCTGCCTGTATCACCCTGCTGCTGCTGCGTGATTTTGATCAATTCAGCATCGATGGTCTTCGAAAGAGGTGCACCCTGCCAGCGGTCGGAGAGTGAGGCAGAGGAACGAAACAGGCCCGTCAGTCTTTCTCTGTATAGCCTGCGGATTAAATTGGAACCATACAGGAATTATGGAGTTTCGATAATTCACGCCCTATATCAGTCAACAAGATATTCCCGTGGGACAACGCAGGTCCTACTTGAAATAGATGCGATACTATCTTGATTTTTGTCATAAGGAAACCTTGAATATGAACGAAATGTAAGATGTTTCAAAGGCTCCTTCAGACAACAAAAAGGCGGCGGGGATGAATTTCATCTCCGCCGCCTTTTTTGTTGTATCGTAGAAACCTTTCAGCCGAAACTCAGACCACAGTCCGGACAGGCACCCACGGAGGGGGAAAAGTGACAGCCACAGGCGGGACAAACCACATCTTCAGAGTGAATGTCATAGACAACCTCAGCCTTCTCAAGATCAGCAAGGTCTACACCGGTGGTTTTGACAAACTCCTCAGCCAGCACCAGCTGTGCAGCCTCCATATCCACTTTTTTGATCTGCAAAGCCAGCACCGCGGCACAGCCTCTGCCGCAGGAGGCACTCCCATCCCCGGCAAGGATGGAGGGGATCCGCTGTGCAGCCAGCAGACGCTGCAGTTCTTTTATATCCAGTACAGGAGCCTGACGCAGAGTAACCATCTCATCAGCGGGATCAATGATCATTGAACGGCTCTGAAACTCGGCGCTCAACTGGTGTTTACGGTCGAGAAACTGCTGACCTGAGATCAGCGGAGCCCCGCAATCAACACAACTCTCCATACCGCTGCGGTATTCGGTTTCACACTCCGGGCAGTAACTCATGGTCAAGTCTACGCCCTCTACTATCCGCGGAGGAGCAGCGTCCTTCTTCTTTCTGAACTTTAAGAACATATCTTCACCCTCAATTGCCTGTTTACAGGATGTATCTCGACAGATCCTGATCTTTAACTACTTCAGAGAGCTGTTCACGCACATATTGGGCGGTCACCACAAAACTCTCCCCATCCTTTTCAGGGGCATCAAAGCTGAGCTTTTCCAGCATCCTTTCAAGGACGGTATAGAGCCGACGGGCACCAATCTCCTCGGTTTTTGCATTCACCTCTACCGCAATGCCGGCAAGTTCACCGATGGCATCATCCTCAAAACTCAGTTTCACCCCTTCGGTCTCCATCAGGGCGGTATACTGCTTGATCAATGCGTTCTCAGGCTCGGTGAGGATGCGAACAAAATCCTCACGTCCGAGAGGATGCAGCTCAACGCGGATAGGAAAACGTCCCTGCAATTCAGGAATCAGATCAGAGGGTTTTACAATGTGAAAGGCACCGGCAGCGATAAAGAGGATGTGATCAGTGACCACCATACCGTATTTGGTATTAACCGTAGCCCCCTCAACAATGGGCAGCAGGTCTCGCTGTACCCCTTCCCGTGAAACCTCCGGGCCGTTGGAGGTTCCGCCACGGTGGGCAATTTTGTCAATCTCATCAAGAAAAACGATACCATCCTGTTCGGTACGTTTCTGCGCCTCTTTCACCACTTTGTCCATATCGATCAGCTTCTCCATCTCCTCCATGATGATGGTCTCAAGCGCTTCGGGAATTTTCATGGTGCGGGCCTTCTTATTCTTCGGCATGAAGCGACCGAGGGCATCCTGCAGATTGTTCTGCATATCCTCCATGCCGGAGACCCCCATGATCTCGATCATGGGAGAGTTGCGGTTCTCCGCAACCTCAACCGAGACCTCCCGTTCATCAAACTTGCCGTCGCGCAGCATCTGACGAAATTTTTCCCGAGTCGCATTCTGCGAATCGACATCCTGCGTGGCGGGCAGGTCGCTGGTTTGAATGGTGAAGGCATCACCTCCTTCGGGGCCGTTCGTAACACCTCCGGAGCCAGGCAGCAGCAGGTCGAGAAGACGGTCTTCGGCATTTGCCTCCGCCACTCCTTTTACCCGCTCACGCTCCTCTTTTTTCACCATGTTGATGCCCAGTTCAACGAGATCGCGGATCATCGACTCTACATCGCGACCAACATACCCGACCTCGGTATATTTAGAGGCCTCAACCTTGATAAAAGGGGAATGCGCGAGGGTGGCGAGCCGACGGGCAATCTCAGTTTTGCCCACACCGGTGGGTCCAATCATTATGATATTTTTCGGGGCAATCTCCTCGCGCAGCGGTGAAGGAACCTGCTTGCGCCGCCAGCGATTACGCAGGGCAAGGGCAACGGAGCGTTTGGCATCATGCTGGCCGACGATATATTTGTCCAGTTCAGCAAGGGTCTCTTTCGGGGTCAGATTATCAAGAAAACTCATATTTTTTCGAGGGTAATAGATTGATTGGTATAGATGCAGATATCTCCGGCAATACCAAGAGATGCACGACAAATTTCTTCGGCGTTCAGGTCACTGTGTTCAATCAGCGCAAGCGCTGCCGCCTGCGCATAGGGTCCACCGGAACCGATGGCCAGAACCCCGGTATCGGACTCAATCACATCTCCGGTACCCGAAAGCAGCAGACTGTATTCGTCATCAACGGCCACCAGCATGGCTTCAAGGCGGCGCAGATATTTGTCCATACGCCAGTCTTTGGCCAGCTCCACGGATGCGCGCAGCAGGTTTCCTTTAAACTGCTCAAGCTTACCTTCAAGTTTGTCAAACAGGGTAAAGGCATCGGCGGTGGCTCCGGCAAAGCCGGTAATAACCTTGCCGTGATAGAGTCGGCGTACTTTGCGGGCGTGATGTTTCATTATCGTGTTGCCAAGGGTTACCTGACCATCTCCTGCTACGGCAACCTCACCTTTATGACGAACTGCGAGAATGGTTGTTGATCTGATTTCTGGATAAAATCCCATTACTGCTCCACTGTTGATTGCGGGCCGTTGTTATGCCATTGGCCCATGATATAGGTATAAGGGAGACATCGAATCACCAGTCTCCTGTTCATTTTCTTCGTTACAGTCAAAAATCGATCCTCACAGGTAAGCGCCAGGCTCCGCTATCAATAGCACCGGTGATGAATGGTACGCCGGTATAAGTACCTGCGGTAAATTTTTTCCTGTTCCTCGAATATGAACGAGATACAAGTTTTTTCAAGGTTCCCATAAAAAGAGTGCGGAAGTTCCGCTGTTTCTCATGAATTTAAGATTGGTTTGAAAGAGGATGCGCTTTGTCATACACCTCGGTCAAGTGGTCGAGGGTAAGATGTGTGTAATGCTGAGTGGTGGAAAGGCTGGAGTGGCCGAGCAACTCCTGCACAGCACGGAGATCCGCCCCCATTTCAAGTAGATGGGTGGCGAATGAGTGACGCAGGGCATGCGGTGTCACTACCTGAGGAATACCCGCCCGCTCACCATAACTTTTTACAGATCGCTCTACACTGCGGGAGGTCAGCCTGCTGCCGCGGCTGTTGAGAAAGAGAGCCTTCTCTTCAGGGGTTCCACCACGTTTTACCCTGTCCAGCATCAACTGCTGCCGCTGGGGCAGCCAGGCGTTCACAGCCTCCAGCGCCGGGCGTCCCACCGGGACAATACGTTCTTTATCACCCTTGCCCCGCACGGTAACCATTTCCGCCTCGAAATCAAGATCTTCGAGATTCTGCGAAACCAGTTCAGAAACCCTCACGCCGGAGGAATACAAAAGTTCGAGGATGGCGCGGTCCCGAAGCATGAAACGGTCTGTTTCACTGGGGCATTCAAGCAGGGCAAAGGTCTCATCAACAGTGAGAAAGGTGGGGATATACTGGGCCAGCTTTGGACTCTTGATGGTCTGCGTCGGATCAAAATCGATCAGTTTGCGTTTGCGGGAAAAACGAAAAAAAGTGCGCAGAGCTGAGAGCTTGCGAGACACTGATGTGCTGCTGTTACGGCTGAAGAGACTGGCAACAAACCCTCGAACTGCAGTGGCGTCAACTGTGCAGAGTTCCGCTTCTTTTCCCAGAAAGGTGATAAATTCTTCGAGGTCTCGCCGATATCCTTCCACGGTGTGCGGGGAATATTGCTTCTCGGTCTCAAGCCATCTTGTAAACTCGCGGGTTGTTTTTATCATTTTCAAACAGGTCAATTTAAGATATTGTGAGTTGCTCAGCGCCCCATCGCGGGTGCGGGCGTTCTCTTCTGCTGTAATTTTCCACAGCCCCCTCGCGACCGTCACGCTACTGGATGCGAACGTAATACCGCGCGAACACTATACCCATCTTTTTCATAATTCTACATATCATGCCGAAAAAATCCTTTGAAACCGCCCTTGCGCGGTTGGAACAAATCACCGAAGAGCTTGAAGGGGGAGATGTTACCCTCGAAA
>JBFHIO010000071.1:0-7314 GCA_041596435.1 Desulforhopalus sp.
AAAAAGACTTGCCCGGTACAGAGATGTGCTGAGACCTTTACTTTATGGGTACCTTGAATAATGCAGGCTCACCTGAAGATAAAATAAAAGACCTGTATTGGTAATCCATTAGCACCTCCCAAGGAAAAAAACCTCCATGAAATTCGATCCACCCCTGCTCAATGGCCTTCTCCTCCGGCGTTACAAAAGATTTCTCGCAGATATCCGTCTCGCCGACGGCAGTGAGATTACCGTACATTGCCCAAACACGGGAGCCATGCGTGGCTGCTCAGCCCCCGGCAGTCCGGCGGCAATTTCTGAAGCAAAGAATCCCCGAAGGAAATATCATCATACGCTTGAGATGGTCAAAATGAATGGCGGATGGATCGGGGTAAACACCGCACTCACCAATAAACTGGTAATGGAGGCGGTGGCCGCAGGAAAAGTTTCTCAGTGGCAGGATGTGGAAAAAATGAAGGCAGAGGTAACGATTTCAAAAGAGACCAGACTGGATTTACAGCTCTTTCACCAGGACGGCTCAAACACCCTCGTTGAGATCAAAAACTGTTCCCTCGCCGAGGAAGGCTGTGCCATGTTTCCTGATGCTGTAACTGTCCGCGGCACCAAACACCTGCGAACTCTGCAGGCACTGGCCGCTGCAGGAAGGAAGGCCGCCATGCTTCTTCTGGTGCAGCGCATGGATGCCGATCGTTTCCGGCCAGCCTGGGAGATAGATCCGACGTACGCTGCGGCCTTTGCCGAAGCACAGGCCGCAGGAGTTACCATCCTCGTCTATCAGGCAGAGGTGAATCCGGAAGGAATTGAGGTTGTACACCAGCTTCCACTGGCCGGAGACAAGGAATTCCCGGGCGTCCCTTTAATCTAATGGGGACATTGAAAAGACATGTTATTCGATGCTCCCTGAAGAAACACACTCTCCTGCAAGAAACGTCATCACCGCCCTGCCCTCCATTTCCATACCGTCAAAGGGAGAGTTCTTCCCTTTGGAAAGGCTCTCTGCAGCGCGGAAAGTCCACTGCACATCGGGATCAATCACCGTAATGTCAGCAACCTCGCCAACGGCGAGGGATCCACCGGGGACACCAAGAATCTGTGCAGGATTGCACGACATCAGCTCCACCATTCTTTTCACGGAAAGAGCCCCGCTGCGCACCAGTCGGAGAGTAAGCGGAAGTGAGGTCTCGAGACCAGTGATACCGTTGGCGGCGGAAGCAAATTCGTTTTCTTTTTCAAGAATGGAGTGCGGAGCGTGGTCGGTGGCAATAACATCAAGGACACCTTCGGCGAGAGCGGCAATAATTGCCTCCCGATCGGCCTTGCTGCGTAGAGGTGGACTCATTTTGGCGTTTGTATTGTATCCCTGCACGGCATCTTCGGTGAGAGTAAAATAGTGCGGTGCACTCTCCCCCGTCACCGTCAGCCCCTGTTCTTTTGCCAGACGGATAAGCTCCACCGACTGGCAGGTACTGACGTGGGCAATATGCACACGGGCACCGGTCAGTTCGGCAAGCAGGATCTCGCGCTCAACCATCACCGCTTCAGCTGCGGCAGGAATTCCCTGCAGGCCCATACGGGTGGAGAGCGCACCCTCATTCATACAGCCCCCCCGACTTAGAGCAAGATCTTCAGAGTGGGAGATTACTGGCAGGGCATGGCTGGCGGCATATTCCATCGCCCGCCGCATCAACTGCGAGTTGACCACCGGCCTGCCGTCATCGCTGACGGCAACAGCCCCTTCGCGCTTCATCTCGCCCATCTCAGCGAGTTTTTCCCCCGCAAGACCTGTAGAAATCGCACCTATCGGCCATACACGGGCAGCACATCCTTCCGCCCGCGAAACGATAAAGCGGGTAGTGGTGGCATTATCGTTCACCGGATGGGTATTGGGCATACAGGCCACGGCGGTAAAGCCCCCTGCAGCGGCAGCACGGCAACCACTGGCGATGGTTTCCTTATACTCCTCGCCGGGTTCGCGAAGGTGAACATGCATATCTATCAAACCGGGCACAACCCATTTCCCGGCAAGATCAATAACCTCTTCCCCACTGGAGGGACCGGCAGCGATACGACCGTCCCTGATGTGAATTTCACAAATCTCATCTATGCCGGAAAGAGGATCAATCACCCGACCGTTTATCAAGACACTGTTTTGTCCACTCATGGTTTTTCTCCCTGCACTTTTTCCTTCCGTTCTCCGCCATGCACCAGATAAAGGAGCGCCATGCGCACTGCCACTCCGTTGGCAACCTGATCCAGAATGACAGAGCGCCCCCCGTCAGCGACATCGGGATTCAACTCGACGCCGCGGTTCACCGGTCCCGGATGCATGACAATTACATCATCTTTCGCACCCTTGAGGATTTCCCTGTTGATACCGTAGAAACGTGAATACTCGCGCAGGGAAGGAATGAGGGAATCGTTCTGACGCTCCAGCTGAATCCGCAGGGTGATAACGACATCGGCATCTTTCACCGCATCGGCCACTGAACTGCAGACTTCTACGCCAAACTGTTCAACCCCCAGGGGAAGATAAGTCTGCGGACCTGCAACAGAAATTTTTGCACCCATACGGGTAAAACCGATAAAATCGGAGAGGGCGACACGACTGTGAGAGATATCGCCGATAATGGCAATTTTCAGTCCGTCAATATGCCCCTTATGCTCCATGACGGTCATCATATCAAGCAGGGCCTGACTGGGATGCTCGTGAGCACCGTCACCGGCATTGACGATACTGGCATCCACATGACGCCCAAGCAGTTCAGGAACACCAGCAGCAGAGTGACGTACAATGATGATATCCGGAGCCATCGCCTGCAGATTGCGGGTGGTATCGATCAGCGTCTCCCCCTTGGTGGTGGAACTGGTGGACGCATTGATATTAAAAGTATCCGCACTCATCCGCTTGGCAGCAATCTCAAAAGAAGTACGGGTTCGCGTCGAGGCTTCGAAAAAGAGATTGATAACAGTTTTACCACGCAGCGTTGGTACTTTTTTTACCGGTCGTGCCGCAATCTCGCGAAAGGACGCTGCAGTGGCAAGTATGTGCCGAATATCTTCAGCACTGAGCTGCTCAATACCAAAGATACTGTGATGGGAGAATGAGTATGACTTCTGTTTCAAAGTCTCTTCCTTCCCTGCATTCATGATTCCTCCTGTCAATGGATAATTTCACCGATGCGGCCCCAGCGGATGGTCTCAAACCTGGCCGGTGCAAGCCAGAACTGATCGGGATTCATCGCCCACGACCAGTAGAGAATGAAGGCTTTTCCCCGAATGGTATCAACATCAACAAAGCCCCAGAAACGGCTGTCATAACTGTTATCACGATTATCCCCCATTACAAAAACTTTACCCTCAGGGACAACAATCGGCGCAAGGTTGTCACGTGGACTCGCGCCCACTCCCCAACTGGGTAGAATTTCATCGGGGGCAGTAAAATGAGCATGTGAATCTTCTGCCAGCTGGCCATTCCTGTACAATTTTTTATCGCGAATTTCGATAGTATCTCCTGCCACGCCAATGATTCGTTTAATAAAATCAGTCTGCGGCTCACGAGGGTTTGGAAAGACAACGATATCACCCCGTTTGGGCGAAGATATTGGAATAATGACCTTGTCAGTAAAAGGGTTCTTGATCCCATAAATAAATTTGTTGGCCATGAGGTAATCGCCAACTAACAGTGTAGGTTTCATAGAGCCGGAAGGAATTTTGAAGGCCTGCACTACGAAATGGCGAATAAAGAGCGCAAGCAAAACAGCGATGGTAATAGCTTCAACGTACTCTCGAATTACGGATTTTCTTTTTTTCTCATTCAGTGCCACGGTGAGCCTCTTTTGCAAAATATTTTACTGACAATCAGCGGGAAAATTGGCCGCATACTACAGGAACAGCGGGGGGTTTACAAGAATGATTCGTTTGGCGGGTATTTCTCTCTTATGAGTATCAAATACTCAATTAGTTTCAAGAATACCCACAAGAAAAGGATAACCTGTGTAAAACACTACGATTCTGGCAAAATCAAAACATTAATTAATATAAGTCATCAACGAAAATTGACATTCTTTTGCTTGACAGCCAAAAAGAGATGTGCCTTAATAAGAAAATCTTAAGGAAAAAATTAGAAGGTCCCTGTGACCGCCGGAACAACTCGGTGAACCATCAACAATACAGCGCAAGAACATGGCGAAGAACGACCTGGTCCTCGGTATCGATATAGGTTCTCATTCCGTGAAGGTGTGTCAACTCAAACCCTCCAGCGGTGGGAAAAATACTATTATCGCTCTCGGCAGTGCAATGCTCCCGGAAGAATCAATCAATGATGGCAGTCTTGAGAATTCGGAAGAGGTAGGTAAAATCCTCGCACAGCTCCTCAAAAATTTAAAGATCAAGAATAAAAAAGTCGGTTTTTCTATCTCCGGCTACTCGGTCATTGTTAAGAAAATCAGTCTTGCAATCATGACGCCGACCGAACTGGAAGAACATATCATGGCGGAGGCTGAGCAGTATATTCCGTTCGATATCGACGATGTTTATATCGATTTTCAGGATCTGCATACCAACACGCAATCTGATGATCGTACCGATGTCATGCTGGTTGCGGCGAAAAAGGATGTTGTTGATGATTATCTCAACATGTTCACCAGTCTCAAGCTTAACCCGGTACTTGTTGACATCGACGGTTTCGCCTTCGAAAACAGCTATGAATACAATTATTCGGAACATGAAAACGTTGCGCTGATTGATATCGGGGCATCAAAGATGAACATCAACATTCTTGCCCACGGGGTTTCAGCAGTAGCCCGCGATATTCTCCTCGGCAGCAACCAGCTCACCGACGAACTGGCTGACGCCCTTGGCGTCGATATTGATGAAGCGGAGGCAATCAAGCTTGGCACCCGGCAGGCTCCAGACATGCAGCAGACCATCGTTGACGTCTACAATAAAACCTGCACCCGCTGGGTTCTGGAGATCAAAAAAGCTATTGATCTCTATCAGATGAACAATCCGAAATTCCCCCTTAATCACATTATTCTCAGTGGCGGCGGTTCTAAAGTTGTTGGACTCACCGACTTTCTTGCCAGTGAAACAGGGGTACCCGTTGATCTCTTCAATCCTTTTATCAATATGCTCTACAACAGGAAAAAAATCGATCCTGCCTACTTGAAAAGTATCGGACCTGAAATGGCAATTGCAACAGGTATTGCCCTGAGGACCTCCGTAATTTAAGCCAGTTACATTTTTGCAAAAAGATAATAAAGGTTAAAAATGTTACGAATCAACCTTCTCCCTGTCCGCCAGCTGAAGAAACGGGCAAGGGCCCAGAAAGAATTGTTAGGCTTAGGATTCCTCTTCCTTGCCACTCTTGCTCTGCTTTTTATTGTCGCCATGTGGCTGCTTCACTCCATTTCCACTCTTGAAGCCCACAAGGAGTCTCTGACTGCCGAGCGAACCGCTCTTGCTCCACAGATCGCCAGACTCAAGGCCCTCAAAGCTGAGATGAAAGAACTTGAGCGCAAGACCAACATTATTAAGAAACTCCGCAGTGAAGCCTCGCTGACCGTCCGCGTCATGGACGAGATTGCCAACCGGGTGGATTCTCAACGGATGTGGCTCACCACTCTACAGCAAAACAGCACTGGTCTGACGATCACAGGCGTTGCACTCGACAACCAGACTGTTGCCCAGTTCATGGATGCAATGTCGGCTTCAGACTTTGTCGTGGATGTATCTCTTGCGAATTCATCCCTGAAGGTAGTTTCGGGCCGTAATCTGAAGAGTTTCGTCATCCACTGCACGGTCACATATCCCGAGCAGTATAAAAAGAAATCAATGCAGACCGGCGGCAGTGACATCCTTCAGTAATTCTGTGCAACATCAGAGTTGAAGCCCACGGCCAGAAACAGAACCTTTACAAACACACAAGAGCATGAACACGGGAAACTCAGCATTTGCAACGTTCCTGGATGAAAAATTCATCCCTCTCTCGAACAGGGCTAAAGCAGGATTCTGCCTCGTCATTGTTCTTCTGCCTGTTATTGCATTTTACTTTGCTTTTTATGGCCCCAAAAGAGAAACAATTCACAATCTTAAAGAGAGCAACAGCAAGATCCAGGCGGAAATTGATGACTACAGGCAACAGGTCGCGCTGCTCCCTGACAAAGAAAAAATGATCACGGAGGCCAAGCAGAAATTTGAAGAGATTTCAGCTCTGTTGCCCCGAGAAAAAGAGATTCCTCAACTGCTCAAAGACATCTCCTCGCTTGGACGTAATGCGGGACTTGATTTCAATACCTTCAAACCCGAAAAAGAAAGCCCCAAAGATTTTTACCAGGAGATTCCGATCACGATCAATGTCCGCGGTCCCTACCACAACATGGGATATTTCTTCGATCAGGTGAGTAAGCTGGAGCGGATTGTTTCTGTAAACAATATCAAGATGGTTTCTCCGAAGAAAGAGGATGGAGAAATGTTGCTGCAATCCAACTGCCAGCTGGTGACATATCAGTTTACCAACAAGGCCCTTGAAGATGATAAAAAGAAGAAGAAAAAGTGACCGCCATGAAAAACACTGACAGAAAAACGGGAACAGCAACCGACAGGATGATCAGACTGGCAGTTCCAGGACTTGTGCTGGCAACGCTGCTGGCAACGGCCCTTCCCCGGGACGCTTTCGCCGTTCCTGAGGAATTTACTCCTCCTGAATTTCACTACCAGATCGAAAACCGTGCGGATCCGTTTATGCCCTTCATTACAGAGAAGGCAACTTCGGTTGCCAACATGAATGAAATTGTTACAGATGAGGAACCTCTCACCGGCATGCAGCTTTTTGAACCTGGCCAGCTCACCCTTGTAGCACTTATGCAGTCAGACGAGGGAAATATAGCAATGGTTCAGGATTTCACCGGCAAGGGCTATACTCTTACCGAAGGAACGTTGATAGGAAGACGCGGAGTGGTCAGCCAAATTAGAACCAACCGCGTCGTCATAGAGGAAACTGCCCGGACACGGGCTGGCAAAAAAATTGTCACTGAAAAAGTGATGACACTCAAGAAAGAAGAGGGAGAGGACTAAAGATGCGTAACGGTATTGAAAAATTACACATTGCTGTTTTCCTCGCACTTTGTGTCCTGTTCACGTTTAACACTGTTTCCGCGAAGGCTGCAGATGCAGGTGCAACGTATCAGGTCAACAGCGAGGACGCAACTCTGACCAATAGCACGTTGACCTACGTGCTCAATGGTTCGGCGCCAATATCTGAATTTGTTGCGGAGAGATTTTCTCCCTTCAGAGTTGTCATGGATATCAACAAAG
>JBFHIO010000072.1:0-7252 GCA_041596435.1 Desulforhopalus sp.
ACGCAAGTCGCGGGGAGTCGGTCTGGCCGAACATCTCCTGCAGCCTGACGCTCACTACCGGTCCCTGATCTTTGCGGTTGAGGATGGGCAGGGTGCGTCCGGAAGGTGTGGTGAAGTCGGTCGGGGCCTCGCGCTTTATGTCGGTGAGCTGCTGCGGTGTAAAGAGGGACTGCAGGGCGCAGCGAAGGTTAACCTCTGCCAGCCCGCCAATACTGGTCAGCCCGGCGAGAAAGGGTGCCAGCCATTGGTCGAGCTGGCAGAGCAGATTCTCTTCACTCACGTCTGGCCAGTCTTCTCTCTGGGAGGTCAGCCAGCGGGCGCGATCCAGCCAGTGGCTGAGTTTTTTCGTCCACGGCAGGATGGTGAGACGTTCCACGCGTACAGCCTCAAGCAGTGCCGCTTCTATCTGCTTTGGCTCCGGGCGGGTGATGCGCTGCCGTTCCAGTACAATGCTGCCGAAGCTCTGCACTTTCTCTACCTCCAGCCGCTGTTTTCCGCTGAGATAGTTACAGAGGATGGTCTCCTCCAGTTCACCCGCAAACTGCATCTCCAGCTCTTTGCGGCTGTATTCCGCAGCGAGATAGATACGTCCGCCGCTGCGCTCACCATCCAGGTCGGCCACTACCAGCCACTCGGCTCGGGAGAGCGGGTCTTCCAGGGGCAGAAAGCAGCTCCCACCTCCGGCGAGGAGGAATTCAGCACGTCCATTGCGCGTTTCTCCCCTTTTGTGTGCCACCCTCTCTGGCCAGGCGAGGGCCAGCAGGGCGGCGGGGGATTTGTCCCCCTGCCCGCTGCCACTTTTCCCTTTCAGCGTTTTCCCACTTTTTACCACCTGCTCCGCTGCCTGGCGCAGCAGTGGATAGGAACGTGTTGCCCGCTGGCGGTCCCTGCAAAAAGCTGCGAGGGCCTCAAGTCGCCGTGTGAGGTCAGCGCCGGAATCCCGCCGGAAAATGTCGCGTTCCCCGAGCAGGGCGGTCAGCCAGATGGCATCTGTGGAGTTGCCTCGCAGCAGCAGGGCTGCAAGGGGAGGGGACACCCCCAGCTCAACGGCCCTGCGGCCGAGAGGTGTGATGCCGCGGGCATCGAGAAAACCGAGTCGAGTGAGAGCCTGCTGTGATTGGCGAAAATTGCCTTCAGGCGGCGGCGTCAGCCATGGCAGACCATCCCGCTCCGTCACTCCCCAGGCTGCCAGTTCAAGGACCAGGCGGGAGAGGTCGGTGGTGCGGATCTCCTCATCCTCCTGCTCCTTCATGGCAGTTTCCTCCCCTTCGCTCCACAGGCGGAAGCAGATACCCGGCCTCACTCTTCCCGCCCGGCCTTTTCGCTGCTCTGCCGAACTTTTCGAGATCCTGCGCGTAACGAGGCGGGTCATGCCGGTGGCGGGATCAAAGAGAGCTTTGCGTACAAGGCCGGAATCAACCACGCAGCCGACACCTTCGATGGTAAGACTGGTCTCGGCGATGTTGGTAGCCAGCACAACCTTGCTGTATCCAGCAGGCGCGGGTGCCAGCGCCTGTTGCTGGGCGGAGAAGCTGAGTCCGCCGTAAAGAGTCGTCACCAGTGTCTGTGGAAGCTCTGCCTGCAGAATTTCCTGCGTGCGGCGAATCTCTCCAACGCCGGGGAGGAAAACCAGGATATCGCCGTTTTCTTCAGCAAGAGCACGGTGGACTGCACGGGCAGTGGCCGTCGTAATATTTCCCGTGACGGGACGCGGCAGATGCCGGGTCACGACCGGAAAAAGACGACCCTGCACGTGCAGACGGGCCGATGTCTCCAGCACCTCACAGAGCGGTTCGCTCTCAAGGGTGGCGGACATTACCAGCAGTTTCAGATCGGGGCGCAGAGCCGTCTGTACCTCGCGGCAGAGGGCGAGGGCCAGGTCGGCGTGGATGGAGCGCTCGTGGAATTCGTCGAAGATGATCAGCGCTGCATCCTGTAACTCCGGGTCACTCTGCAGGCGGCGGGTGAGAATTCCTTCGGTGACCACCTCAATTACACTCCCCGGACGATAGTCGTTGCGGATCTGCCAGCCTACGCGCTGCCCTGGTTGTTCATCGAGCAGCTGTGCCATGAAGGTGGCCACCGATCGGGCGGCAAGACGACGCGGCTCAAGCATGATGATCTTTTTGCCCGCCCGCCACTTCTCATTAAGCAGGGCAAGGGGAATGCGGGTCGATTTTCCCGCACCGGTCTCTGCTTCGAGGATGACGGCATGGTTCTTTGCAAGGAGCTGTCTCAGCTCCGGCAGGATAGCGTTGACGGGCAGTTCCGGCATGTTCATCTCTGTCGCTCCGCATACTCTATGGTGGCGGGAAGGAGAAAGGCTGCGTGGTTGGAGGTGAAAAAGGGCGGGTCGCGGCGCAGGATGGCTGCTATCTCTGGGGTCCGGCGGAAATCGCTGTCAAGGAAACGGCGAATCTTGCCACGGTTCCAGTCGAGGGGGTGAACGAAGTCGGTATAGATGGAGAGGTCGTCACCGCTGAAGTCCATGGTCGTAATACCGCCGCGTGCCTCTTCGGAGAGTCGCGGCATGTTGAAGATGGCGAGGTTGAGAAAATCGATCTCCTGCGCATGGGCGGCGACGAAATCCCGCGTGCGCAGCGCCGCATCGCGTTCCTCTGCAGGGGTTCCGAAGAGAATGTAGATATATGTGGCAATGCCGGCGTTCTTCAGGCTGGCCAGTGCCCGTTCTACGAGAGGCAGTACCGTCCCTTTGTTCATGGCTGCCAGCACTGCGGGATCTCCGGATTCCAGTCCCAGTTTGAGCATTACGCAGCCGGATGCGGCCAGTTTGTGGCAGAATTTTTCGTTCGTGAGGATGCCGTCAAAACGGGCGAACCCGTACCATGGTGGCAGCTGCCATTTTGTCAATTCCCGCATCATCTGGGGGGTGATGGAGTTATCAAGAAAATGGATCAGAGCCGGAGAATGCCGTTCGCATTGTTCCTTCAGCTGAGCGATATTTTTTTGGGGAGGACTGAGGATAAAGTTGTTCTTCTCGGCGGTCTCCGGGCAGAAGGTGCACCTCCGCCAGAAGCAGCCGCGTGAGGCGGCCCAGGGGAGGACGAACCCCGGCGAAAAGTGCGGGCCGGCAAGCTCTCTGTAATCCGGAGGTGCATCGGCGACGGGCGTGCCGCCGAGCAGGGTGGTCAGGGCCTCTTCTCCGGGACCGGGGATGAAGTGGGCGAGACTGGCCAGATGGTCCCCCCGGCTGCTCCAGTTCGGATGGCTCATCCAGGTGGTGACCAGCCCGCCGCCGACGACCAGCTTTACTCCAGGGAATTCCTGCCGCATCCAGCCGAGAATGGCAAAGGTTGTGAGTGCTTCGCTGAGGAAATTGAGCGAGAGCCCCAGCCAGTCCGCGCTGCTCTCACAGAGCAGCTCACGCAGACGTTGGGAAAAGAAGGAAAACCACGGATTGTTCTGCGGTTCTCTGGCTGCCTGCAGAAGATCTTCGGAGGCGAGCGGGGAACGACCGGGGATTTGAAAATCGGCCAGACTCGCCTTTGCTCCCGTTTCGGCTGCCGCCATCTCCAGCACTTTGTTTATGTCGATGACACAACGGCGATAGCGGTCATTGTTGCCGTAGAGTTGCCGGCTGAGCGGCATGCGCAGTGCCTTGAGGTTGCGGCTGCAGTTTTTCACCGCCCGTTGTTGCCATTTGCCCTCGAGAGGCAGGGTATTCGCCTGCTGCAGCAGGTGGAGCTGCCCTTCCATGTTAAGGTCGGCCGCCACGCATTCCACGCCACCGGCTCGCAGTGCACCAGAGAGAAAGGCGAGGGAGGCGGGAGGTTCACAGGCTTTGAAATGGGGCGGAGCGATGAGAAGAAGAGTTGTCATGTCAGATATGAAAAAATCATGTGTTGGGAAAAAATGGCAAGAGGCGCGACAGGGTAACGTGGGGTCGCGGCGCGGAGAAAGCAACATTATTGTCTTTGTGGTGTAGCAAATCTGACCGTACAGACTATAGTGTGTGAGACTTTTTTGCACCCTTGAAAAGGATAAAGGGTGCTGCTTATTCAAGGTTCTTTTTTTCCCGTATGGAAAACTGCACCAGAAATTCAACAAAACCTTAACAAAAAAGGAGAATCAAACGACTATGAAGCGTTTTTTCCTCACTCTGAGTCTCATTATGTCTCTTCTCTGCGTTTACACTGTAGTGGGAGTCACAGTCACAGCCGTTACTCCTCAGTATGCCGAGGCACGGTCGAAGATGGGTGGTAAGAGCTTTCGTATGACGCGTCCCGCACAGCGAAAAGCCCCCGCCTCTAATAACAACCGCATGCAGAATCAGCAGGGCGGTTTCAGCCGCGGTCTGATGGGTGGTCTGCTGGGTGGAGCTCTTGGCGGAATGCTTTTTGGCTCCCTGTTTGGTATGGGTGGGCAGGGGATGGGCTTCCTCCCTCTGCTGCTGCTCGGAGGGGCTGCCTGGTTCCTGTGGAAACGCTATAACAGCTCTCGGAGCGGTGGACGTTCCAACCGCAGCGGTCAGTGGAATTTCCCGGGACAGAACTCGGGCAACCAGCAGAAACCCGTGAACCAGGAGACTCCCGGCGGGGGCTTTGCTCCAGATATTGGCTCCGGCATTGGCTCCGGTCTCGGTTCAGCGGCTGGAGCAGGTGCACAGACAGAACAGCAGCCTCTTGCCGATACCCCGATGGAGGTGACGGAAGGGCTGGCGCAGATTCGTCAGTACGATCGCAGTTTTGACGAGGATCACTTCAAAGAGGTCGCCTCAGATGTCTTCTTTCAGGTTCAGGCGGGCTGGATGCGGCGGGATCTGTCAAGTTATCGTCATCTGCTCGGTGATCAGCTCGCGGCAGAGTATGAGAAGCATTTTGCCGAGATGCGGGAGAAGGGAATTATCAATAAGCTGGAATCCATCGCTATTCGCAGCGTTGAAATTGTGGCTGCAGGCAGTGACGGCCGGGAAGATTTTATCACCGTTCGTTTCATCGCCAACCTGCTGGATTATAACGTCAGCGATACCACCGGCAAACTTGTGGACGGCGATATGAACACGCCGGTGAAATTTGAAGAAGAGTGGAGCTGGGCGCGTCCGACAGGAACTGAAGAGTGGAAACTGGAGGGACTTCAGTAATGGATCTGGGAGAGTATCGCAGAGATTATGTCAAAGATGGGCTGTCCCGCAAAGATCTTGTGGACGACCCGATGCAGCAGTTCTCTCACTGGTTTGAGCAGGCACTGGAGCTGTCGCGTAACGATGCGGTGAGTATGCCTGACCCTACGGCGGTGGTGGTTGCCACGGTGGGGGAGAACGGCATGCCGAGTCAGCGAACGGTGCTGCTTAAATTTTATGATAAGCGCGGGTTTGTCTTTTACACCAACTATGGAAGCCGCAAGGCCCGGGAAATTGCCGGGAATCCGCAGACCTCTCTCATTTTTGTCTGGCTTGAGATGGAGCGCCAGGTGCGTGTCTGCGGGCGGGCGTCGAAGGTGGGGGCGGCAGAGTCGGCAAAATATATTCTCAGCCGCCCAAAAGAGAGCCAGATGTCGGCCTGGGTATCAAGTCAGAGCAAGCCGCTGACCTCACGGCAGGCACTGCTGCAAAAACTCGATGAAATGAAGCGGAAGATCGGTGAGGGTAAAGTCCCCATTCCGAGCTTTTGGGGCGGTTTCCGCGTGGAGCCGCAGGAGATAGAGTTTTGGCAGGGAGGCTCAAGTCGCCTGCATGACCGCTTCCAGTATGTGAAAAAAGATGGCCTGTGGCAGTCGCCGGTGCGGCTGGCACCCTGATCAGACCCCGGTTTAGTGAACAACGGACAGGAAGGGCTTTGGGGAACCTTGAATATGAACGACATACAAGGTTATTTAAGGTCCCCTTTTGAAAACCTCAACCGATACGGACTATGCCGGAAAATAAAGAAAATAACATTGCAGGTGTCAGTACTGATGGGGCGGAAAAGGACAAAGGGCAGTTTGACGAAAGAGAGACCCTGTCGCAGGAGGTGACCCAAAAGAGTCGCTGGTATCGCCGCTGGTACTCCGTTGTTGGAATGCTTGCAGTAGCTTTTGTGCTTCTTTTTGTCTTTGTCCTGCCTCTTGGCGCAAAATATTACCTCACCGACTGGCTGTTGCAGAATGGTGCGAGCAGTGCCCACATAGACAAGCTCGGCTGGAACCCTTTTGCCGGTCGGATGTGGCTGAGTGGGGTTGATCTTAAGCAGGGGGGCAAAAAACTGATGAGTCAGGCCGATCTTGACCTCAAGATGAGCCTGCCTGCACTCTTTAAAAAAAATATATCCCTCACCCGCGCCACCTACACCGATCTCAATCTCTTTGTGGTGGAGGACCCTGATGGCAGCGTGAAAATCGGCACCGTGAATCTGCCGAAGGCCGGAGAACCACAGGCTCCTCCGGTGACGGTGAAGGAGCCGGAAGGGGAGAGTTCTCTCTGGGCTTTTCTCGCCAGCGATGTCACCCTTACGAACTGCAGGGTGCACTATATCTCTCCGCTGCTTGACCTTGATGTGCAGGTGGACAGCCTTGTTCTCGACAATCTTTCCACCCGTGAAGGTGCCGCACCCGGGACTTTGAAATTGAAAGGGAGTGTCAATGGTAAACCGATTGCTCTCGACCTCTCTGCGCTGCGGGTAATGCCCGCTCTCAAGGTTGCTGGTCAGGTGGATGTAAGTGCCTTCGATCTTGATGAGCTGGACACCATTCTCAAAGATGCCCTGCCTTTTTTCGGTGGAATGGCGTCTCTTGCGGGAATGGTTGATTTTACCATGAAAGAGGGCGTCATCGACGTCAAATATGATGGTGATATTAATGTGAAGAAGGCGGACGTCGGCTCCGAATCCTTCCGCACCTCAGCCGACAATCTCAATTACCATGGAAAGGTTGCCTTTTCCATGCCGCAAAAGGCGCCCATGCTGGTGCAGACCGACGGTGTTCTCTCTGCCGACGGTTATGCGCTCGGTGTTCCCGGCGCGGAGTTAACCACCAGCGAAAAACTCGTCAAGCTTGATGGTGCAACCACTGTGACCATCGGTGACGGTGTTATTGTCGACTACAGCGGCCCCCTCACCATTGCCGGAATAGATTTCCACATGCCCATCCTGCAATCCACCGCCGATGAGTTCGTGTGGAAGGGAAAAATTGGCTACGACCTTGCAAAACACAACCTCGTCAGTCTCGACGGGGAGTTGAATCTCGCCGCTCTCACCTCCACCATGCCGGAAAGCTCCATGAATGTTGCCGAGGAGAATTTCAACTGGAAGGGCATTAT
>JBFHIO010000073.1:0-7174 GCA_041596435.1 Desulforhopalus sp.
AGCCGGAATCTCAGTGGTCCAGTTGATGGAGAGTGCTTTCGGATCAGCACGACAAACGGTGATACACTCAAAGCAGCCGACGCACTTTTCCCCATCTACAGTAATTTTTTTCTGCTCATCGCTGCTCAATGCCCCCTGCGGGCAGGCAGAAATACACTCCAGACAATGAACACAGTCATCTCCTTTCCACTGTACCTTTGTACCGTGCTGCTCCTGCTTGCCGGCAGGTGAGGCACAGCCCATGGCGAGGTTCTTGATCGCCCCCCCAAAACCCGCCATCTCATGCCCCTTGAAGTGGGAGAGCACCACCATGGACGGAGCCTGGGCGATGGCCGAGGCAATGCGGGTCTCTTTGAAATGTTTGCAGTTGATATTCACCCGGACATCACTCTCCCCATTGAGGCCATCAGCGATAATCACGGGCGCATCAACAACATAAGGAGTAAAGCCGTGCATGTATGCTGTGTGCAGATGATCCACCGCCCAGTGACGTTGACCATTGTAGAGGGTGCAGGTGTCAGTAAGGAAAGGTTTGCCGCCGGCGGCCTTGATTTTATCCACAACCCTGCGCACCAGTACCGGGCTGAGATGTGTATCGTTTCCCATCTCCCCAAAGTGCAGCTTGACGGCGATCTGTTCCCCTTCTGCCACAACCCCGCCGACACCGACGGCGTCACAGAGTTTGTCAATTTTACTTAATTTGTTTCCCCGTGCGTTACGGGTTCCGGCTTTGGCGAAATAGACAATGCTCATTTTATTAACCTCTTGTGATGGTCTGTTGATTTCCCGGCACCTTGAAGAACCCTGCATTTCGTTCATCTTCGAGGGACAGAAAAAAATTACCGCAGGCATCTCATTGATATCGGAGTCCAGCGCTTACTCCGAGGGTAATTTTTTGACTGTAACGAATAAAATGGGCGAAAAACTGGCTGTTCGATGTTCCCTTCTCTAAAGTTTTACTGAATCTACTGAAAAAACGAAATTACTCCTGTTCTCGATTGAGATGGGCCAGCAGGCATTTCACCTCACCGTAGCTCACCTCACTTCCCATAGTCCTGGTCAGGCTCTGTTTGATCTCCGCCCAGGGATGGTCCTTCAGCGGTTCAAGAGCTTCCAGCATGGGAGCAATATCAGGCACCGGTAAAACCTCGTCCAGGTTGATTTCACCCAGCCTGATGAGTTCGGCAAGATGACTCTCAATGGTACTCTGCTTCAGTCCCCGGGTTGCGGCGATAGCCTCGGCGTCCTTCCCCCTGCGGAAATATCCAAGGGTAATCTCCCGGGTCGGGCGACCATCTTTTTCCTCCACCGGTTTCTCCTTCTGCTGTTCCCCCCGCTCGGCAAGCTGCTCCGAACTGAGTTCGGGCAGAGCAATCTCGGTTATGCCCTCGGCGAGACGATATTCTTTTATCATCTGCAGCAGTTCCTCACCATATCGCTCCGCCAGTTTCGGCCCGATACCATGAATTTTCAACAACCCCTTATTGCTCACCGGCAGATGAACTGCGAGCTGTATCAGCGGTTTCTGTGCCAGCACACGATACGCGGGGACATCCTCCTCCGCCGCCTTCTCTTTGCGCCACTGCCGCAGCCGTTCAAAAAACTCAGGGTTGGCAATATCCTCCTCGCGGTAAAGCGGCACATCACTGCCAGACTTGCCGCCGCCCTTCGGTATGCTCGGCTTCTCAATAGCAGCAGCACCAATAGCGCGCAGATACGTGCCGACGTTAAATTCTTCCGCGCAGCAGGAAACCGCCGCCTGTTTTACCACTGCCTCTGCTGCCAGCTCCTTATAAAGCTTGCGCAGTCGGGTGCGAATCTGCTTGTTGTCGGTTTCAAATACAATATTATCAAGCACTGGCTGGATCAGTTCCGCCATCTGCTTCTGGAACCACCCCGACGCCCTGGTGAACCGTTCAATAACCGCCGGATCCTCCACCGGAGCAATCTGCGGATTAAATTTTCCGCGAAGCTGATTCTGAAAATTCTCCGCCACGGTAAAAATCTTCTCCTGCGCCTCCCGCCGCAGCTCTTCAATATCACCTGTACCACCAACCTGTACCACCGAGGCGTTGCTCCGCAGGGTGCTGATAAAACGGCCGAAGCAATAGCTCAGTCGGGTAAAGTTGAAGCACTGCAGCAGAAGTTTCTGCTGGTAGGCAAGACGCGCTGCGGCCAGCTGCTCTTCTCCCGGCGGATTGTTGCGCGCCATCTCACTGAAGAGAGACACCTGCTGATCGGTCTGAATGGCACGCCCCCCAATACGACTCCTCAGAGTAAGCCCCTCGAAACTGCGGCAGCGGCTCAACGCCACATAAGTCTGCCCATGGGCAAAGGCGGCCTCGGCGTCGACAATCAGCCGATCAAAGGTCAACCCCTGGCTCTTGTGGATAGTAATTGCCCACGCCTGCTTCAGGGGAATCTGGGTGAAGGAACCAATCTTCTCCTGCTCCAGCTCCATCTCCTCATTGAGGCTGTACTCCATATTCTCCCAGCTGATTGCCTCCACCTCAATAGCATCATCATCACCCTCACAGAGAACGGAGACGGAATCCTCCTCCAGGCGGATGACCGTACCGATGCGACCGTTGTAGAAGCGTTTGTCGGGCCCCGGATCGTTGTGGACAAACATAACCTGAGCACCCACCTTCAGTGAGAGCCGTTCCATGGTCGGCCAGGTAGACTCTGGAAAGTCTCCATCTACACTGGCGTTGAAACTGCGCGCCCGTCCGGGCAATTCCTCCAGCCGCTGGCGATTGATGATATCCGCCTGGTTGTTATGGGTGCAGAGGGTAATGGTTCCTTCCCTTTCAACCTCACTGGTATCTTCCACATAGCGGCTGTTGAGCTGTTCAAAAACTGCAGGCCCAACGCGGTTATCACGTATCTGGTTGAGCAGGTCAACGAAAGTACTGTCACTCTGTCGATAAACCTTCGTCAACTCCACCGTCACCAGAGGCCCGCGCTGCAGCGCCTGAGAGGAAAAGAACCACGGAGTTGCATAGTGCTGACCGAGCAGCGTCCAGTCACTATCCTTAACCACCGGCGGCAGCTGATAGAGGTCACCGATCATCAGCAGCTGCACCCCGCCAAAGGGAAGTTCGTTGTTGCGGTAACGACGAAGGACAAAATCAATGGAGTCGAGCAGGTCAACACGCACCATGGAGATCTCATCAATTACAAGAAGATCAAGGTTGCGCAGCATGGCCACCTTTTCTTTGCGCAGGTTATGCCGCTCCTGCGCCTGACCGGGTATCCATGGACCAAAGGGACGCTGGAAAAAAGAGTGCAGGGTAACACCGCCGGCATTAATTGCCGCCACTCCGGTAGGCGCAGCCACCACCATGCGCTTGGGACAACTCTCTTTCAGACTGTGGAGAAAGGTTGTTTTACCCGTCCCAGCTCTGCCGGTGAGGAATATATTGCAGTCGGTCTCCTCGAGGAACCTCCTCGCCAGATCAACTTCGCAGTTATCCATTTTTCAACACTCCCTTTTTCCCCTGCAATGGCAGTTCAACCCGAAAACGCGTATAGCTCAACTCTTCTGAAGAGTCCACCGTAATAGTTCCGCCATAAGATTCAACAATCGTTCGTACTATATAGAGGCCCAGACCAAGGTGGGCCCCCCCTGTTTTTTTCCCCCCGGGATCACGTTTGGAAACCATGGAATTGAAAATCTGTCCCTGCATCTCCCGTGGAATTCCCGGACCCTGATTACCAACAATAATGATCACTGAAGAGGGGCCACGCTGCAGTTCCAACTCAATGGGCGAATCATTGTTGTGGAAGGAGACCGCATTTTCCACCAGCTTGTCGAGCACCTGATGGATGCGCTGCGGATCGCCATTGAATGGAACCTCACCCTCCGGTCGGTGATAGATGAAATCAACTCCGGAAAAGGCCGGTTTCCAACTGTGTTCCAGCCACATCTCAATGGCAATATCCAGCTCAAAAACCTCTCTTTGATCCAGGCTGAGCATCTCCTGCAGGCTGGTGGCATCGCGAATCTGTGCCAGCAGTGCCTCCAGTCGTTTAATATCTGTCAACGCCATGGTGATGTAGCGTGATTTTGTCTCCGGAAGGCTTTTGAGCTCACCGGCAAGGTTTTGCAGAGAGGCAGAGATTCCCGCAAGGGGGGTACGCATCTCATGCTCAAGGTTATCTGCCATCCGTTCGCGAAAGTTGGACTGGCTGCGCAGCTGTTCAAGCATATCGGCAAGGGTCCGGGAAAGGTCGCCGAGTTCATCCCCGGAACGCAGGGGAACGATACTGCGGATCTGTCCACTGCTGGTGATAGCACCGGCGGCATCGCGCCCCACCCGGCGAATACGTGAGGAGAGGCGGAAGGCAAAAAAGATCAGCGCCAGTCCCGCTCCGCCGAAAAGCAGCACAGCAAGGGTAATCGACTCTTCAATAACCTTGTTCTGCAGGGCGAGAATTGAATTGGTCGTCTGTTCCACCACCACAGCCCCAACGGTGGTATCACCATTCTTCAGCGGCACAATGGCAGCCATCACCTCCAGCCGCTTCTTATCCTTTTCCCCCTCACCTACCGGAATATAGCGGGTAAGGGCCGGCTCGCCGGCAAGGGCCTGTCGAACACCATCAAGATCAAGGGTGGAGAGGGCCGCTGGCCCTTCAGGGTTGGCATTGGAAAAAGAGGTGGTAAAAAGTTTGTAGATCGGCGCCAGCAGCTGCCGGCGAAGCGACGGTGCATCCGGGGGCGGTGTACTCACCAGTTCACCATAGGTGGCGCGCACCCTCTGGTTGGCATCAACAATGGAAACACGGGAGTTGGGACGATCAAGAGTTTTGAGAATCGATTCGATGGTCTCCGACGGACTGATGATCCAGCTTATTTCCGCATCTGCCCTTTTTACCTTTTTGACATCATTAATATTTTTATCTTTATTGCTTTTACGCTGTCTATTTGTGCCAAGAACATATTTTACCGTTCTTTTCTTCTCATCGTCCACATCTCCGACGGCGAAGGCAAGCTTGGTTCCCACCATCTCTCGAGGCAATCGCAGCTCAACCACATAACCGCCCCTGCGCAGCTCCCATACGGCCTGCAGACGCGGTTCACGAATCCCCCGGCTGCTGCGTCCGCCTGGAATAAGGTATCCGTTCACCCATCCGGGATGACGGGGACTGATGCGGTAGAGACGCTGGCGACCCTTCTTGTCCTCAATGCGCAACTCAACATGGTCGGAGCGATCCAGCCGCCTGTCGCCATCGCGGCGGTAGACAACCTTGTCGTCATCAACAATAAAAGCAGCATATATATAATCCCCCCGGACACCAGTCATATGACGCAGGCTGAAGGATTTCGGATCCCAGGCCTCCGAGGAAAAGAGAATATGGCCCTTTCCCATGGAGGGAGAGTCCTCATCGTCCACATCCGGCCAGTCGTCAAGCTGTCCGTTGAGGCGCATGGGTGAGGTTAACGGCGGCAGATAAAGCACCTCACTGCTGTCCTCCGGCGGGTGAAAGCGCTCCTTGATAAAAAGCTTTGGCTGCGACGCGAGTACCGTGGCGACAGCACGGGCAGAGAAGAGGAGGGTCTCCTCCTGAGAACGAAGCAAATCTCGCTTGATCTGCTCACTGATCTGTACACCAATGATTGGTATAAAGAGCAGAAGAAGGGAGACCAGCGCCAGTTTCAGACGAAGGGAGGCACGCAGACGCATGGGAAGAAACCTCAGTTGGTGCGCCAGCGGTAACCCAGACCGTATTCTGTGCGAATAGAGTTGAAATCCGGGTCTATTTCACGAAACTTGTCACGGATACGGCGAATGTGTGCAGTAATGGCATTGCTGGTAACTACCAGCTGAGCGGCAGCCATCAGCTGGTCATGGGATTTGACATGGCCGGGATGTTCAACAAGGGCGTGCACCAGCCAGAACTCAGTGAGGGTGAGGTCGATCAGTGTTTCCTGCCAGAAGACCCTCTTTTGTTCGTGGTAGAGAGTAAGCTCGCCCACCGTGAAGACCTCTTCCGCCGCCGGCTGTGCGTTGGCAGCCAGCGACTCGACAATCTTAAACAGAGCCGAAATGCGCACCGGCAGAAAATCAAGCGTTGTGGTATTTTTCGACAGGTAATCCCAGGCACCGAGACGGAGTCCGCTGACCCGGTCAAGGTCTGAATCACGAGCAGTAAGAAAGATAATGGGGATGGTTGGTGAGAGCTGGCGGAGCTGCGAACAAAGGGTAAAACCACCCTCCATCTCATTTTCCAGCATCACATCAAGCACGGCAAGATCAGGCAGATCCTGCTGAAAGGCTGCTGTCGCCTCAGGGCGGGTAGCATAGCTGTGTACTTCATATCCCTCACGCTGGAGGGCATGGGTGTAGTTGTCACGGAGAAGATCGTCATCTTCGACAAGGGCAATGGTATAGGCCATGGAAGCAGTTACCTCCTCAAGAATTCGAGTATTTTCAGATTTACAACACAGGGAAAGATCCTTTTTTCCACAACCTCTCCTGCTACGTAGAATACACTGGATCTGCGTGTTTCGCCACTGCGTCGAGTTCCATCAGGATTGGTCATCTTTCTTCAAAATGTTGTCATTCTCGGCAGGGGAGTTTGTCACTATTTTCTACTTGAATAGAGATCACTGAAAATCAATACATGGAGATCCAATGAAAAAAAATTCGCATCATGTTGACCCCGGCAGCGCTCTGCTGATTATATATCTCGCACTGATGGTTCTGCTTGTGGCAGGTAATGTCCTTACCGCCAATGCTGACGGGCTCTCTGGTGAAGTTGGCAGTGCCCCGCCTGCTGGCCAGTATTTTACCCCGCCCCCGTATTCTCCAGCCATATCCGTATAACTTCCCCGTTGGAGATGAACATGCTCAACAAAAAAGCGTGACAGAGATTCTCCGTCACGCTGCTCTTTATACCTTTCCCCGATCTACGCTGCAAAGACGTCAACAGCACAGCCCCTGCGACCTGGTCTCAACCGACACAATGTTGCTTTGTTGTGCACAGTCACCGCAGCGTAGAGGGCTCTCTGTATAAATACTCTCAGCATTAAATAAGAAAGGACACTTAGCGAATATTCACTAAGTGTCCTTAATATGGCGTCCCCAACCGGATTCGAACCGGTGTTGTCGGCGTGAAAGGCCGATGTCCTGGACCTGACTAGACGATAGGGACAAAACAAAATTTC
>JBFHIO010000074.1:0-7166 GCA_041596435.1 Desulforhopalus sp.
AAAAAACTCATTTTCATTGCGCCACTCCTCTGTCAGGATTACAGGAATCTACAAAATGAATTACTGTTTGTGTGTTAAAATTTGACTCTGCTGTTTCTTTTTTTGTATATTCAGCATAAGGGACCTTGAGGCAGCTTGTATTTCGCTCATGCTCAAGGCTCCCAATATATGAATGCATCTCTTTCTACCACAGCAATGTGAAAGAATGAAGAGAACCATGCATAACAGCACAGGTTTTCAAAAGTGACATCAGACACAGAGTTCCCCCCGCCGAAAAGCGGGGCAACGTGCTGGTCATGTAAAGGGGACTTTGCAGAACCTTGTGTTCCGTTCATATTCGCTGTTCCCATAACAAAAAGGAGTAAGACAATGCCTCTCTATGAGTACAAATGTAATTCGTGTGACAAGGAGTTTGAATACCTCACGACCTCAGTAAAGGCAGCAGAGGGGGTAAAGTGCCCCTCCTGCGGCAGCAGTGATGTAAAAAAACTCATCTCGGCCGGAGTTGTCCGCACTGGTGCCCCTGCCGGGCTGAACAGCGTTGGCAGCAGTTGCGGCGGCGGAGGAGGTTTCACCTGAGCAGGAAAATAATGGTTCCGTGAGAACCATACGTATGGGCACCTTGAATATGAACGAAACACAAGCTGTTTCGAGGTGTCCTTATTTAGATTTTTTCTTTTTAGAGAAATCAAAAACCCGTTCATTTTTCTTGAGCATTTCTCCCTCTTCCCGGGCATGCTGCTCAAGAAAAACAGGATCTGCCTGCAGCCGTTCAATATCATTCTGCAGTTTGATGTTTTGTTGTTCCATACGGGCAATCTGCGCTTCGAGCTGGTGTTGTTCCATTTTTTTACGTATCAGAGAAACCACTCCCGCCCCCGGAGCAAAGATAACCCACAGCAACGCAAGAACAACAAAGAGTGCCATGGCCCGGGAAAAACGCCGTCGTCGAGGATCAACGCGATTTGTTACCCCGCGACGATTATTATTACGAAAATTCTGCATACGATATCTCTCCTGTGAAAACTATCCTCGTCAGCGCCTGCATGGTCGGGCTTAATACTCGCTACAGTGGTGAACTCAAACAGAACCCCTCCTGCTCTGCCGCACTGAAAAATGGAGGCGAAACATTGCGCTGGATTCCCGTCTGCCCAGAACAGCTCGGCGGCCTGCCCACTCCCAGGGATGCCGCAGATATTGTCGGCGGCACCGGCGAAGATGTGCTCAATGGCAATGCCAGAGTAATAACGAAAAACGGAATTGATGTCACAGAGCATTTTGTCCGGGGAGCAGAACAGGTCCTGCAGATTGCCCGGATGACCGGTGCCGGAGAAGCCTGGCTGAAAGCCCGCAGTCCATCCTGCGCCGTGCAGGGCACTGCCGGGGTGGCAGCCGCCCTTCTCGCACGCAATGGCATCAGGCTGGTGGAGTTTTAACTGCCTTCTTTTGCAGTAGAACCGCAGCTGCAATCCCCGCCTCATAAAGGAGGTAAAGCGGACCGCCCATCAGTGCCATATTCACCACATCCGGCGTTGGTGTGAGCACAGCCGCAAGAATGGCGATGGCCAGCACGGCGTACCGTCGATTTTTTCGATAAAAATCGAGGCTGAAGAGTTTGACCCTGACAAAGAAAACCATAAAAACAGGCAATTCGAAAACCACCGCAAAACCGAGAAGAAAGAGTGTTACGAAGTTGATGCAGCGTCCTACCGATATTACCGGCTTTAGCTCCTCCGAACCGAAGCCGAGCAGGAACTGAATCCCAAATGGCAGGGTGATAAAATAACAGAAGAGTGCGCCGCTGTAGAAAAGGAAGCAGGTGAAGAAAAGAAAGCTGCGGAGCTGCCGCTGCTCCATCTGGAATGTCTTCCCGAGCAGGCGCCAAAACAACATCATGAACCACGGTGCAAGGAGAAAAAAGGCCGAAAAGAGCGCGAGTTTCACATGCGCAAGAAAGGGGCCGGCCACTGAAAAAAAATAGAGTGTCCCGCCAAGATGTCGCTGCACTGCTTCAAGAATCCCGGGGGAAAGAAAAAAAATTATCAGCGAGAGAGAAGCCAGAGTAAAGAGAAAATTGCGAATTGCACGACGCGCCCCTGAGAGGGCATGGACAAAGCTGTGCAACAGCGGATGAACGGTTTCGGTAGTCATGTTCTGCGTTGAGGTATGCTGTGAAGGACTTTGAACAACCTGACATCTCGTTCACAGTCGAGGCATAGAAGAGGGGTGATTATTCAATGTTCCTTCGATCTTGTTTGAAAAATATTGACTCTACGCCGGAATGGTATCAGAGAGGCCACAAAAGAGCAATTTGATAATGGGCTGCTTGCAGTGAGAAGGGTGTCGTGATAAAATGTGGCGCGTTACAATTTACCTTCTGGGGACCATGAAAAACCTTGTATCTCGTTCATATTCGATGTCCCCTTATATTATATTCGCATTCTATCCCTTCGGGGTCATCTCAACTACGTTGGAAAACAGACCATGCTCGAACTTCGATTTATTCGTGAAAATATAGACCTTGTTAAAGAACGTTGCGCCCGCCGCGGCATGGAACCAACCCTCGTGGAGGAATTTGAGGCGACCGACAAGGTGCGACTTGAACTGCTCGCAGAGGTTGAGACCCTCAAAGCGAAACGCAACAGTGTCTCCGCTGAAATTGCCACGCTGAAGAAAGGCAGCGCAGAGGATAAAGAAAAAGCGGAACCGAAGATTCTGGAGATGCGCGAGACATCACAGAGAATTAAAGAGCTGGATGGCAGACTCAGCGAGGTGGAAGAAAAGTTGAAGTCCATCGTCATGGCCATCCCCAACCTTGCCCATGACTCAGTACCCATCGGCCTGGATGACAGCGATAATGTAGAGGTCAGGAAATGGGGAGAAAAACCCTCCTTTGACTTCCAGCCCAAAAAACACTGGGAACTCGGCGAAGCCGACGGCAGCCTCGACTTTGAACGGGCCGCCAAACTCTCTGGCGCCCGTTTCGCGGTCCTGAAGGGTTTTACCTCCAAACTGGAGCGGGCCCTGATCAACTTCTTTCTTGATCTGCACACTGAAAAGCACGGCTACACCGAGATTCTGCCGCCCTTTCTGGTGAACACCGCCACCATGACCGCCACTGGACAGCTGCCCAAGTTTGAGGAAGATCTCTTCAAGATTAAAGACTGCGATCTCTATCTCATCCCCACCGCAGAGGTGCCGATTACCAACCTGCACCGCGACGAAACTCTGGCGGAGAAAGATCTGCCGATCAAATATACCGCCTACACTCCATGCTTTCGTTCTGAGGCAGGAAGTTACGGCCGGGACACCCGGGGGCTCATTCGCCAGCATCAGTTTGACAAAGTGGAGCTGGTGAAATTCACCACACCCGAAACCTCAACGCAAGAGCTGGAGAGTCTCCTCAATGATGCTGAGGAAGTGTTGCAACTGCTTGGCCTGCACTACCGCGTGGTCACGCTGTGCAGCGGTGACCTCGGCTTCTCCGCAACCAAGACCTACGACATTGAAGTCTGGCTGCCCGGTGCAAACACCTATCGCGAAATTTCTTCCTGTTCCAACTTTCTCGACTTTCAGGCCCGCCGCGGAGGCATTCGCTACCGGCCCGATGGCAAGAAGAAATCCCGCCTCGTGCACACCCTTAATGGCTCAGGCCTCGCGGTTGGCCGGACCCTGCTGGCAATCATGGAAAACTACCAGCAGGCAGACGGCTCCATCGCTCTGCCCGAGGTATTGAAACCCTACTTTGCGCCGAAGTTCTAATTCAATCGGGATTATGCAGCGACAAGGCATGCCTTGTCGCTGCGGTGCTGACAGCGATCATTATGGTGATAGCACCCTGCCTTTCTGACAAACCAATTCTTCAATAAAATCAGCTATTCCCGCCACATCCTCCAGAGGAAAGGCACGCTCACCGCACAGCGACACTGATCCGGCCACCGCCGCCACCCCCGTCACCTTTCCGGCCAGACGCTCTCCCCCCCGACAGACCTCTATCTTCACGACGTCACGCTCCTCTTTGAAGCCCTCGCCAACCACAATTTCCATGTCGCTGAAATAGCGCGAGGCGAATTGCCGCAACGTCAGTTTGGCCATTGGCTGCTGAAGGAAGATCTCCTTCGGCGTGGCAAGCAGCACCGGTGCACCCGTTGCACGGAAGATACCGCTGTCGGTATCCGCAGAGTCAAAGGTAATCCCCTGCTCTTTGGTCGACTTAACCACCGCAACCCTGCGTCCCCGGCGCAACATTTCCGCAACCACCCGGCTGGCGAGGGTCGTCTTGCCACTGTCGTGCCAGCCGATAAAGGTAACAATCGCCGGAGAGGACGCAGACATGGCCCTACTCCTCCAGCCCCAGGGCAATCAACCGTTCAAGCAGTTGCGAAAAGGACATTCCTGCTGTTCGTGCCGCTCGCGGCAACAGGCTGGTTTCCGTCATGCCGGGGATGGTGTTGGTCTCAAGCAGATAAACGGAATCATCTTCTGTGACGATAAAATCGGTGCGGGAACACCCCCGCAGCAAAAGCGCGTGGTGAGCCTCTACGGCGTACCGCTGTACAGTATCGCGCAGTGTGTCATCAATAACTGCCGGACAAATCTCTTCACTCGCTCCGGGCTGATATTTTGCCTCGTAGTCAAAATATTCATAGCCCTCACCTGGCAGGATGGCGATAACCGGCAGAGCTTCCACCTCACGGTTGCCGAGGACCCCCACGGTCAGCTCTTTTCCCTTTATATATTGTTCGACCAGCACGGCAGTATCATGCTTCAGTCCCAGGACAAGACCGGCAGCCAGCTCTTCAGCATTCCGCGCAATGGTCATACCAAGACTGGAGCCCTCCCGTACAGGCTTGACCACCACGGGAAAACCGAAACGGGCAATCAGCGCCTCAATATCCGGCGTCTCCCCACGCTCCACCACCGTCCAGTCAGCCACGGGAAGACCGGCACTGCGATACAGCTCTTTGGAGAAATGTTTGTTAATCGCCACCGCACTGCCGAGCACGCCGGAGCCCTGATAGGGGATTTTCAAAAGATCAAGAAAACCCTGTACCGTGCCATCTTCTCCGCCAATCCCGTGCAGGAGAATAAAGGCAAAATCAATCTTGGCAGCGTCGGCGACAATTTTTCCCAGATCAACAGCCGGATCGTAGCGGCGCACATTAAATTTATTCCTGTCCAGCGCCTGCTCCACAGCGATTGCCCCGCTCAAAGAGACATCCCGCTCGCTTGACGTTCCTCCCGCAATCAGTGCGACGTTCATTTTTTTCTCCATCATATCCTCCACGAGATCCTTTCAAGGTCTTCTCAATACTGTTTTTTTGAGTATACTGGAAGTCACCTGAATCTAATACTTTCTGGGTCCTCCTGTAATTTCTGCAACCGGGATACTATACCACAGACGGAGTCAAAATGGAGACATCCGCAACATCTCCGGGCTAAAAAATCTATTGACAAAGAAACCTTCTTTCCAGTATATATCCAAAATTCTTCTCTTGACATCGGGAAGCATATTCCCGCAGGAGAACAAACAGGATAAGCCTGCAAAGAAACAATTAAAATATCATTCTGAACACAAACGGAGTCAACAACATGATTGAAGTTGAAGTACGAGGAGATCTCGAATACGCAATTCGCCAGTTAAAGAAAAAGCTGCAGATTGATGGTATTAAAAGAGAACTTAAACGTCGTGAGTACTACGAGAAGCCCAGCGTAAAAAAACGCCGCAAAGCCGCAGAAGCACGCCGCAAGCTCCGCAAGTTTAACAGAATGAGAAAATCTATGTAAGAATGCCTGAATTGAGGTATTTCCTGTTCCTTCCGGGGAACACTGGTGCCTCATCAGAATTCCTGCTTTGATTTTATAAAGAGGGTAGTTTTCTCTGTTCTACCCTCTTACCCCCTTCTCTTTCATGACCCTTTCCCGCACCCTGCCTTCTCTGCCACCTGCATTCAAGGAACTGCTCGGACTTTTTTCTACATATCTGATTACCGAGCGACGTTTTGCCCTTAATTCAGTTGAGGCCTACGCCTCAGATGTCACTCTTTTTCTCTCTCATCTCCACTTCCGGGGAAAAGACTCCCTTGAGCAGCTGGATCTTGCTGAAGTCTACGATTTTCTTGAGCATTGCTGCGAGGAGAAACAGCCCGCAAAAAGTACAGCCTCCCGCCGTGTCTCTGCGCTGAAATCTTTTTTCGACTACCTCTTCCGCGAAAAACGTATCACCTGTAATCCCTTTCTGGCCATCGACCTGCCCAAAGGTTCCCAAAAGCTCCCCAAAGCCCTCTCCGAGAGTGATGTGCAGCGCCTGCTCGCCCCACCGCAGAAAGTCACGCCAATTGCCGTCCGCGATCACACCATGCTCACCATGCTCTATTCCACCGGCCTGCGGGTAAGCGAACTGGTCGCCCTGCCCCTCGCGGCGATCAACCTTGACGCCGGCTTTGTCCGTGTCCTCGGCAAGGGAAACAAAGAGCGGCTCATCCCCTTTGGCGATGTCGCCCGGGACCAGGTGAAAGAGTATATTGCCGGCAGCCGGCGCCTGCTGCTCAAAGGGAAAAACAGCAAATATCTCTTCATCAGTAACCGCGGAACCTGTATGACCCGTCTGCGTTTCTGGCAGATTACCCGTAAAAGTGCGCTGGCGGCAGGCATCACCAAAGCCATCTCACCGCACATACTCCGCCACAGTTTCGCCACCCATCTGCTCAGTCACGGGGCCGATCTGCGCGCCGTACAGATGATGCTCGGCCACGCCGATATCACCACCACGCAAATCTACACCCATGTTGACAATAAACGACTGAAGGCAATTCACCACAACTTCCATCCCCGAGGCTGAAACCCTCGCCACGCCTCGAAAACTCTGGTATTGTAAAGGGTGGTTTGAAGGACGGGAAAAGCAAAATCTGGAACGGCGAAAAGACTTTTTACCAACGAAAAAAGGCAAAAAATATTTTTAAAATTTAAAACGGAAAAGAGAGAGAGAGGAAAAGCAAAAGGCAGAAAGACAAAGACTGAATAGCCAACTAAACACGCGAAAGCTTCTATATATAAAATACCCTTTTCGCATGTTTAGCGTATTTTTTCGTTAGCAAAAAAGTCCTTTCGCCGTTCCGTCTTTTACAAAATAACCAACAAAAAGACCAAAAACAGGATGGCCAACT
>JBFHIO010000075.1:0-7105 GCA_041596435.1 Desulforhopalus sp.
CACTGCTCCTTGTTGTTCAATTTGCAGTTTCTCTTACATGAAGGGACCTTGAAAACCCTGTATTTCATTCATATTCAAGAAGCAGAAGAAAATGACGAAAAACTGTTTTTTTGATGTCCCCATAAACTTTTACCCTTTGGTTTCCTGATTACTATGATGCAGCAATTCCTGCTTGAAAAAGCCGCCCCCCGCCTCGATATTTTCCTTGCTGAAGAAAGCGGCCTCTCCCGTGGAAAAATACGTAAAATTATTGACTTCGGCGGCGCCCATGTAGACGGCCGGCGGGTGCGCCGACTCAGCCTCGCGCTCCGCGCAGGCCAAAAAGTGGAGCTCTTCCTCGACGAGCACCCCCTCACCCCCTTCCGTCTCTCCGAGGAGCATATTGTCTTTGAGGACTCCAACCTCATCGTCATCAACAAGCCTGCGGGTGTTCTCACCCAGCCCACCCCCGCGCGCCTGAAGGGAACCCTCTTTGAGGCACTGGAACACCACCTGCGCGAACAGGGCGTAAATAAGCCATCCATCGGCATGCACCAGCGCCTGGACGTCGGGACCACCGGCCTGATCTCCTTCACCATCCACGAGATGGCTCATAAGAATCTGGCACAGCAGGTGGCAGAACACGCCCTGCAGCGCACCTATCTCGCCCTTGTTGAAGGCAAACCGGAGCCCGCTTCCGGAACCATCCACACCCAGATCATCCGCCGCAACAAACGTACCATCTCAGTGGAAAACGGGGGAAAGGAGGCCATCACTCACTATGAACTGATGCAGGAGATTGCAGAGCCGGAAGGTGGAAGTTTCAGCCTGCTCCGTATCCGCCTTGAAACCGGACGCAGCCACCAGATCCGCGCCCACCTCAGCGAACAGAACCATCCCCTGCTCGGTGACAGCTTCTACGGCGGCAAAATGAGCGCCGCCGGACAGCAGATCCTCCGCCCCCTTCTCCACTCCTCGCGGCTGGTGATGCATCACCCCATCACCCACGAAGAGTTGCGTTTCGAGGTGCCGCTTCCCTGCGACATGACCACCCTGCTCCCTTCCCCCGTGCAGGAAGGATGAAACTCGCGCCGCAGGAAATCTGTCTCTGGCTGCTGCCCATTGACGAAGAGGCGGCGCTGCCCCTCCACCTGCTCAGCCCAGCTGAGTTGCGCCGCCACCAGCGCTTCACCCGTCCACTGAAACGCGCGGAGCTGCTCCACTCACGACTGCTGCTGCGCGCCGCGCTGTACCACTTCGCCCCCGAGACCCTGCACCAGGCCGAGGCCGTGCCTGATGCCCTCGGCCGCCCCTTCTGGGAGGTGGACGGTAAACCCCTTCCTCTCTACTTCAGCCTCTCCCACTGCCATGGGTTCGCCGCCCTCGCCGTCGCACAGGTCGCCGAGGTGGGCTGCGATATTGAAAAGATCCGCCCCCGCCACTATGAAAAAGAGCTGGCGCAGCGGGTCTTCAGCAAAGAGGAGCTGCTCCACTGGCAAAGGCTGCAGCAGACCGGCGAAGGGCCCGCCCGAGACTTCTTCTACCGGGCGTGGACACTGAAAGAGGCGTGGGTGAAGGCCACCGGTACCGGTCTGCGCACCCCGCTTTCCTCGCTGGAATGCGCCCTTCTTGAACCACAGGAGAGCGGACTGCTGCACCGCGACAACTGGCGCTTCCTCAGCCGTCGAGAGCCCGCAGGCTGCGCTCTTGCTCTCGCCACCACCATCCCCGATCCCGTCATCTCCATAACGAAAAAGGACAGAAAGGAGCTGCTCTCCTCCCTGTCCTGAAATAACCTGTTGAAAAGAATCTCTTGTGGAGAGCAGCTTTGCGGTTATTCCGCCTGTTGATCTTCCGGCTGTCCCGCCAGATCGATAACATCTTCCTCAAGACCTCCTCCCTGCTCAGCCCCGGGATATTTCTCGTCGGTAAATTCGATTACCTGCGCGGGATAACATCTCTCTACCTCCTCAGCCATCTGTGGAATCAGACTGTTCAGCGCCTCAGCATCTCGCACCGCAGCGGCGGCATAAAAACTCTGAGCGCTGTAGCATACATCCTGCTCACAGCCCACCAGCCGACTGCACGAGGTGTCCGCGCATGACGTCAGCAGCCCCGCATAAAGCGCTGACATGACAATAAAGGGCCCACTCCTTAAAATTTTTTTGTGCATTTTTCTTCTCCCATTAAAATTTGCATTCTCTTCATACCGTTTCGTGGGAGCAGTTCCACCTGCAGTTACCACTGCTTCTCCCCCGGCAACTCCCGCACCGCCACCATCACTACTGCTTGACTCCTTCCTCAGCTCTTCTTACTCTGAACTAATGATTCCGCACTTATAAAAGCAGGTTATCCCTCTACTCTCAGGAATACTCCATGGAAAATAGTATCATTGTTATCTTCGGTGCTTCCGGTGATCTTACCCGACGCAAGCTGATTCCCTCGCTCTGCCGGCTCTTTGCCAGCAACCTGCTGCCAGAAGACTTTGCCATTATCGGAGCCAGCCGCAGCGCCCACACCGACGAAAGCTTTCGAGAATACCTTCTGGGAGGCATTGAGCAGGAAACGGAAACCGTACGTGACACCTGGGAAGCGTTCAGCAGCCATATCAGTTATCAGCCGGTTGACACCAGCGACAGTGGCAATTTTAACGAACTCAAAGAGAGGGTTGCCAAACAGGCTAAAGAACACAACTGTGGCGGCAACGTCATCTACTACCTCGCCACTCCGCCAAGCCTCTACGGCATCATCCCCGAACACCTCAACGCCGCAGGAATGAATGACGAAAGCGATGGCTTCAAACGCCTCATCATAGAGAAACCCTTTGGCTACGATCTTGCCTCCGCCCGGCAACTTGACATCCGCATACATCAATGTTTTTACGAGAAACAAATTTATCGCATCGACCACTATCTCGGCAAGGAGACAGTGCAGAATCTGCTGGTTTTCCGCTTTGCCAACACCCTCTTTGAACCAATCTGGAACCGCCGTTATATTGATCATGTGGAGATCACCGGCTGCGAATTTATCGGCGTGGAAAAACGCGGCGGTTACTACGACGGTGCCGGTGCTGTACGCGACATGCTGCAGAACCATCTCCTGCAGGTGCTTTCCATGATGGCCATGGAACCGCCTGCGAAAATCAACGCCAGCTTCCTGCGCGACGAAACGGTGAAGGTGATGCAGTGTTTCCGCCCGCTGAGTGAAGAGGATCTCCGAGAGGACCTCGTGCTCGGCCAGTACACCGAGTCCACCGTGCGCGGGGAGAAACTGTCCGCCTACCGTGACGAACCGGGGGTTGACCCTCAGTCGCGCACTGAAACCTTTGTCGCTCTGCGCATGTTCATCGACAACTGGCGCTGGAGCGGCGTCCCCTTCTACCTGCGCACCGGCAAACGACTGCCCACCCGTGCCACCGAAATCATCCTCTACCTGAAAAAAACTCCCCACCCTTTCTTCGCCGGATATGCCTCAGAAAATAAACTCATTATCCGTATCCAGCCGGACGAAGGCATCCTCATCAACTTCGGTTTGAAAGAGCCGGGGGCAGGCTTCAAAACCACCGAAGTGGGGATGGACTTCCATTATAAAAATCTCAGCAGCGGTGGCGTACTTGACGCTTACGAGCGCCTGCTCCTCGATGCCTTCAAGGGCGACGCCACCCTCTTCGCCCGGTCCGATGCAGTAGACGCCTGCTGGGAATTCATCCAGCCGGTGCTTGACTACAAAGCAGCCGAAGGAGCACTCTACGGCTACGCCGCCGGGACCTGGGGTCCTCAGCAGGCCACCAATCTCCTCAAGCGGGACGGCCGCGAATGGCGCGCCCCCTGTCGCAATCTCACGTCTGAACAATACTGTGAACTATAGGGAGCTTCCATGAACTGGAAAATTTACGACAGCCCGGCAATGGTCATCCGTGCCCTCTGTGACAATCTCCTCGCTCTAAGCCGCGGAAAAAAACCGGCGCATGTCTCTCTTTCCGGAGGCAGCACGCCCAAACTGTGGTTTGCGGCACTGGCGGAACCCGCCTGCGCGGGCAATATCAACTGGGAAAACCTTCACTTCTGGTGGGGGGATGAGCGTTGCGTCCCTCCCGAGGACCCGGAAAGCAACTTCGGCGCTGCGCATGATCTACTGCTGCGCCACGTCAGCATCCCGGCGGGCAACATCCACCGCATCCATGGCGAGGAAAAACCGGAGATTGAAGCACGACGCTACGCCGGCGAAATTGATGAATTCGTGCCGAAAAATGCCGACGGAATTCCGGCCTTCGACTGGATCATCCTTGGCATGGGGGGCGACGGCCACACCGCATCCCTCTTTCCCGGCCAGACCGATTTTGCCGATCCCCGCCTCACCTTCGTCGCCACCCAGCCCGAAAGCGGGCAGCTGCGTATCAGTAAAACAGTACGGCTGCTGGAAGCAGCAGACCGCATCAGCTATCTCGTCCTCGGCAAATCCAAGGCGAAACTACTGAAAGAAATCCGTACAAAAATTGACGCGGCCAGCGGTGACCTCGACACCCTGCCCTGGCCGGCAGCACGTATCCGCTCGGCTGACGGAATTACCGAATGGTATCTCGACAGTGCGGCGGCAATGCTGATGCCATAAAAAGAGTACGATTATGCGTATTAATTCGGTGGGCCTTCAAATCTTTATACGGTGTAATAACAACCCGTGTTTTGATAGAGAGCATGAACGGCAAAAGGTCACCACAACGTGAATCAACAAGGAGAAAAGATGAGAGAAAAAGGTGAGACAGGTGTAATCGGCCTCGCGGTAATGGGACAAAACCTCTGTCTCAATATGAACGATCACGGTTATAAAGTGATTGCCTACAACCGCACATGGAGCAAGGTGGAAAACTTCCTCAATGGCCCGGCGAAGAATACTGCCATCGCTGGCGCCGACTCTCTGACCAGTCTCGTAAACAAACTGGAGAGACCGCGCAAGATCATGTTGATGGTCCGTGCCGGTGAGGTGGTAGACACGTTTGTCAACAACCTCAGCCTGCTGCTCGACGAAGGTGATATTATCATCGACGGCGGCAACTCCAACTACGAGGACACCCTCCGCCGCGTTGACATGCTGGAGAAAAAAGGCATTCTTTTTGTGGGCGCGGGCGTCTCCGGCGGTGAAGAAGGTGCGCGCCGCGGCCCCTCCATCATGCCCGGCGGCAATCCGAAGGCATGGCCTGAAGTGAAGGGGCTTCTGCAGGACATCTCCGCCAGGGCTCCAGACGGAGACCCGTGCTGTGACTGGGTCGGCCCCGGCGGCGCGGGGCATTTCGTGAAGATGGTGCACAACGGAATTGAGTATGGCGATATGCAGCTTATCAGCGAAGCGTATCAGTTCATGCGGGACGGCTTGAAACTGACCAGTGATGAGATGGCAGACATCTTCCGCAAGTGGAACGAAACCGAGCTGGACAGCTATCTCATTGAGATCACCGCCGACCTCCTCAACTACCGCGAGAAAGAAAGCGGAGCCCATCTTATTGACAACATTCTTGATGCTGCGGGACAAAAGGGAACCGGTAAATGGACCGGCATGGATGCCCTTGATAAAGGCATTCCCCTCACCCTCATCACTGAGGCGGTCTTCGCCCGCTGCATCTCTGCACTGAAAGAGGAGCGCGTGGACGCCGCCCGGATATTCGAGAAGAAAATCGAGCCGATCACCAGCGACCGCGAACAGATCAAGGCATGGGTTGAGATGCTGCGCGAGGCACTGCTCGCCTCAAAAATCATCAGCTACGCCCAGGGCTTCATGCTGATGCGCGAGGCCTCAGAAACGTATAACTGGGATCTCAACTACACCGGGCTCGCGAAGATGTGGCGTGCCGGCTGCATCATTCGCAGCGCCTTCCTCAGCGATATCGCCGACGCCTTCACCTCTGAGCCGGACATTCCCTTCCTCGGCTCGGCACCGTGGTTCCGCAAACAGCTTACCGGCAACATGACATCCTGGCGAAAAATCGTCGCCAAAAGCGTGGAGATCGGCCTGCCAATGCCCGCAATGACTTCCGCGATCACCTTCCTCGACGGCTACACCTGCGCCAGCCTCCCGGCCAACATGATCCAGGCCCAGCGGGACTTCTTCGGCGCCCACACCTACGAGCGGGTTGATAAGCCGCGAGGTGAGTTCTTCCACACGGACTGGTCTGGACATGGGGGAAAGACGAGTTCTACGACGTATGAGGCGTAAGGGATATTCGGACCCCCGCAAAGGCACAATGTTCCAGCAAACGAAAGAAAACCTGAAAGAAAGAGGGGATGCAGATATTTTTTTTGCATACCCTCTTTTTATTTCTGGTATTCATTCCCTCCAACCATTTTACCGGGAACTTCTCTGAGTCAAAGTCATCAGGGTACCTTGAATAATATTGTATTTCGTTCAGATTCAAGGCACAGAAGAAAATGGGCGAAAGACTGATTATTCAAGGTACCCATCAGTCAAACCACTTTTCACAAGGAGAGTGCTTTCTTCTGCAGCTGCAACCAGCCTGACAAGACGCTGAGACACGTCACCATAAGGGCAAACGATTCCGCAGCCGAAGTTCAGAAAAGATATTTGAAAGGAGCCGACACATTCCACCCACCGATTTTCAGAGGTTACAGTGAGATGTTATGGTTTGTTGAAGGAAGTGCAGAAGGGCTGCCGGATGTTAGAGAAAAACCAGCAGCTATTGTGACAGGGAGGGCGACAGTATTACATATGTCTGGTTATCACTCTATCAGTTAAAATTCCACCCTGTCTTTACCGCTCCGTTTTGCCCGATAAAGTGCCTGGTCACTTTGATCAATTAAATTCATTCGTGTTAACTCGAATGTATCCATATCAGAGCTGGCCAGACCAATACTGACAGTAACAAAAATCGGATGATTCTCATATTTGAACGGGTACTGCTTAATACCCCGACGAACGCGCTGGGCCAGAACCTTTGCCCCGGCCTTTCCTGTATCAGGCAAAATAATTGTAAACTCTTCCCCCCCGTAACGGGATACGATATCCCCAGGGCGAACCAGTTTAAGCATAATTCCACTTATTTCCTTAAGCACGTAGTCGCCAATAAGATGGCCAAAGGTATCATTGATATTTTTAAAAGAATCAATGTCCAGGATCA
>JBFHIO010000076.1:0-7094 GCA_041596435.1 Desulforhopalus sp.
ACCATGGGCAATGAGTTCTGCTGCCACTCCATCCAACTCACCGGAGAACCTGCCGCCGAAAAGAAGTGCATTCAGCTCAACCCCGCGCATATCAGCGAGACGGCGCCCTTCGCCAAGGAGTTCAAGGGAGACAGGATTAAGTTCACCACGATAATATTCACAATAAACAGCCACCCCGCGCCACTCGTCGAGATCACTCTGTTCAGCCTTCTCCACCGAGATGGAGAGTGCTTCCGCAGAGCAGTTATCCACACAGGTACCACACAGGGTGCAGGTATCGCCGATAACCGGATAACCATCCTGCATGGTGATAGCACCAAAGGGGCAGCTCTCTTCACAGACGCCACAGCTGATACACAACTCTTTATCAAGAATCAACATCAGCGGACCTCCTGTCCTCGAGCAAGCTCAACAAGTTTTACGGCAAGCTGAGCCAGTTGTTCTTCAAGTGATCCCTGCAGTTCAATCCGCTTTCCTCTCGCTTCTGGAGCAAAAACCTTTGCCACCTGGGTCGGAGAACCGGGGAGACCGATACAATCAGCTTTTGCGGCAATTGTCTCAGCGTTCAGTTGTTCGATCTGAACTTTTTTCGCTTTCATTTTCCCTTTCAGGGATGGGACACGGGGTTCATTAATATTTTTCACCACGGTGAGCAGAGCCGGAAGCTTCACAGCCAGCACATCGTACCCGTCATCCATCATTCTCTCGACAACAAGTCTGGACTCATCGACTTCCCGAACCTTCTGAACACAGGTAACAAAAGGAATCCCGAGGCGTGTTGCCATACCGGGACCAACCTGAGCCGTATCACCATCAATGGCCTGTTTTCCGCAAAGGATAAGGTCTGCCCCGCCGAGGGCATTGACAGCATGTTCCAGAGTGTATGAAGTCGCCCAGGTATCAGAGCCGGCAAAAGCGCGGTCCGAGACCAGCACAACGCGGTCAGCTCCGAGAGCAACAGCATCACGCAACATTCCTTCTGCCTGTGGCGGTCCCATCGTCAGGGCTATAACTTCACCCCCTCCCAGCTTCTCACGAAGGCGTACGGCCTCCTCCAGAGCATGTTGATCGTAGGGGTTCATTATTGCAGAGACCCCCTCCCTTGTCAGCGTGTTGGTTTCCGGATTAAGGCGAACCTCAGTGGCATCCGGAACCTGTTTTATACAGACTATTATTTTCATGATAATCAGGAATACTCCCGGTTCAGTTCCTGACCGATAACGTTCCGCTGAATTTGATTACTGCCTTCGTAGATCTGCAGAATTTTTGCGTCACGCATCATTTTTTCTACTGGATAGTCACACATATAACCATATCCTCCCATGACCTGCACTGCATCAGTGGTCACCTTCATGGCCATATCGGTTGCACAGGTTTTACACATGGCGCTGACACGGGACACATTCTTTGGGTGAGCGTCAATATGGCGCGCGGTGGCATAGACCAGAGCCCGGCTCGATTCAATCCCAATAGCCATATCTGCAAGCAGGTGCTGAACAGCCTGAAAAGAAATAATCGGTTTACCAAACTGACGTCGCTGCTTGGCATAGGGAACGGCCTCATCAAGAGCACCCTGAGCAAGGCCCACAGCCAGAGAAGCAATTCCCGGCCGTGAAAGGTCAAGCGTCTTCATTACAGTGATAAAACCAGTCCCGGCACGTCCGACAATTCGATCTTTCGGAATCCGGCAGTCTTTAAAAATAAGTTCTGTGGTCGAAGATGCCCGAATACCCATTTTCTTTTCTTTGGGGCCAAAGGTAAATCCGGGATCCCCTTTTTCCAGGATAAAGATGGAAGCACCACGGGGTCCTTTGGAACGATCAGTGATGGCAACAACGCTGTAGATATCAGCCTCTCCACCATTAGTAATCCACTGTTTTGTTCCGTTGAGCACCCACTCGTCGCCATCAAGGACAGCAGTCGTCTGGATACCAGATGCATCTGATCCGGCGTTTGCCTCGGTCAGCCCAAAAGCGGCGAATTTTCTTCCACTGGCAACTTCTGGCAGATATTTGTTTTTCTGCTCTTCAGAACCACCAATCAGAATGGGGAAACTTCCAAGGAAATTGGCGGCAAAAGCAGTACCAACAGCAACATCCCCCCGCCCGATCTGTTCTACAGCCAGAACGATATCCATACACCCGCCACCAAAACCTCCATAGGCCTCTGGAATCGGAATGCCAAACAAATCGGCCTGAGCCATTTCGTTGAGAATTTCGCGGGGAAAAGTGTGATTCTCGTCAAGTTCCGCTCTCTGCGGAATAATACGCTCATCAGTTACCTGCGAAGCAATATCAACGATCATCTGCTGTTCTTCAGTCAAAAAATAATCCATTCCAGTCTCCTGTTACCATTTCAGCAGGGCTGCTCCCCAGGTAAATCCGCCACCAAAAGAACAGAGCAGGACGGTGTCACCTTTCGCTATTCGACCGGCACGATTTGCTTCATCAAGGGCGATAGGGATGGACGCGGCTGAGGTGTTCCCATATTTTGGGAGATTTATAAAAACCTTCTCTTCCGGGAAATGTAAACGTTTGGCGAGATTCTTCAGAATCCGCATATTTGCCTGGTGGGGAATAAAGATATCAACATCTTCGGAGGTAAGACCCTCCTTCTCCAGCACGGCATCTACAGCACTGGCCATAGCTTTCACCGCGTGCTTGAAGACTTCTTTTCCAGACATGCGAATCAAGGGGCCGGTGGAACCCTTCACCCTCAGATCAGGATTGGTGCTCTCAGGAGCATGCATATACAGGAGCTCCCAGAGACCTCCATCGGCACGCAGATAACTCGAAAGGATACCACGTCCTCTGGCAGCACCAAAGACAGCCGCACCAGCACCATCTCCAAAGAGAATACAGGTGTTGCGATCAGTATAGTCGAGTCGGGCAGAAAGAGTTTCTGCACCAATCACCAGGACCTTCATCTCTGGATCTGCCTTGATATACTTGTCCGCCAGGTCGAGTCCAAACACAAACCCTGAACAGGCGGCATTAATGTCATAAGCAAAAGCGTTGTCTGCCCCGAGTTCAGCCTGCACAAAGCATGCAGTGGAGGGCATCATCATATGAGAACTGATTGTACCAACGACAATCAATCCCAGTTCTTTCGGGTCAACACCAGCGGCTTCAAGTGCCCTGCGGGCCGCCTTTACAGAGAGCTGCCAGTTTTGCTCATTTTTACCGCCAAAACGTCTTGCTTCAATCCCGGTACGAGTGCGAATCCACTCATCACTGGTTTCGACGATCTTCTCCATATCGACGTTAGTTACAATTCGCTCAGGCAGGCAGGAGCCAGTTCCAAGTACTACAGTTCCCATTACACCTCTGCTCCTCTGGCACCGTTATTTACAGCCAGACTTTTTTGAATAATCCCGGTCATATTTCCCTTCGCCATCGCCGCTCCCTGGAGCAACGCATTTTTAATTGCTTCAGCTGATGATTTGCCGTGACAGACGATCCCAATCCCATCCACTCCCAGCAGTGGGGCACCACCATACTGTTCGTAATTCACCCGCTTGCGAAAGGACTTAAAAGCAGGGTAAGCCAGCAGGCCACCAATTCTTCTCAACAGGGTTGAGTTGATTTCATCCCGAATCATGGTCATTGCAGCTTCCGCAAACCCTTCACTCATTTTCAGGCAGATATTACCGACAAAACCGTCGCAGACGATAACATCCACATCTCCGCGGAAGACGTCGCGCCCTTCGACATTACCAATAAAATTGAGTGAACTCTGCTTGAGAAGCGGCCAGGTCTCTTTGACAAGGGCATTCCCTTTACCGGCTTCTTCTCCGATGGTGAGCAAACCAACCCGGGGATTTTCCAATCCCATGATCTGTGAATAGGATGAAGCCATCACTGCAAACTGCAGCAGATGGTGGGGCTTGCAATCTACATTTGCCCCGATATCCATCAGGACAACAGGCTTTTTAAGAGTGGGGAAAATTGAGGTAATTCCCGGACGGGAAACCCCTTCAAGCCGCCCGAGCGTACGAATCCCGGCAGCCATTGTAGCACCGGAATTCCCTGCACTGATGGCAGCACAAGCCTCTCCCTTCTTCACCAGTTGAAAGGCAACAAGAACAGAGGCATCTTTTTTTTTGCGGATGGCATTGACCGGATTGTCGCACATCTCCACGACTTCCGAGGCATGAACGATATGCAGTCTCGACACCACATCCGGCGCAAGGGATAAGGCACTGATATCCTGCCGCAGAACATCTTCTGCACCAACGAGGGAAACTTCCACTTCCCCGGTCTCAGCAGCAGCCGCAGCACCCTGCACCAGAATTCTGGAGCCGCGGTCTCCACCCATGGCATCGAGAGCGACACGCATAAACGTTCTCAGTCCAGATCCACATCGAGGGAATAGACATCTCTCCCTCTATATTTACCACAGCTGCCACAGAGACGATGGGGCTCTTTGGGCTCGCCGCACTCCGGGCAAAGAGAAATACCCGGTTTTTTCAGTCCATCATGGGAACGTCTCAGACGTGTACGGGAATGAGATTGTCTTCTTTTCGGTAAGGCCATTTTTTTTCCTCCTGCTCAGCGTTTATACGCCAACAATATTACTTCTTTTTCAACTTGCCCAGTACGGCAAAAGGAGATGTGGAATGGTCCGAACTACAGCGACACTTCGCTTTGTTCAGGTCCACTCCGCATTCAGAACATCGTCCCTTGCAGTCTGGCACACACAAAATCCGCTGCGGCAGGTTGAGATAAACCTGCTCCTGCAAGATTTCATCTACATCAATTTCCGGTGAAGTCACGTAGAGAAGCTCAACATCTTCCTCTCGACTCTCCACTTCGGTATTTACGAACACAGGCTCTTCACCTGCAATCAATGTATATGCAAAATGATCACTGAAAGTCCAGAGAGTTTCAGCTGCACATCGACTGCAGGGTATCATCATTTTCCCACTGACATCTCCGTGAAGGACAACACTGTCTTCCCCTCTGCGGCGGCCCATAAGCACCCCGTCCAACTGTACCTTCCCATCCCTTGAATTCAGCTTAAGGATGTAATTATCAAGCACAATCTTTTCAGGTGAATCTGACAGCTCATCAAAGCGTAACTTCATTGTTGCCCCCCACCATATCCGAGAGAGTAGAAACAAAAGCAGTCAGAATAATAAATTTAACCCGAATAGGCCAGTAAAAAAATATACATTTCATAAGAAACTCACCAATTCCCACACCTGCCGGCAACCTGCGCCCCTTCAAAGGACATGCGCCAGGCGCGCTGAGGCCTTTCCCAGCCGCAGGGAGACTCTTCCGAGGACCCACTCAAGCAGATCGCGGGCCAACTTTGGATTTTCTTCACGGATCTTCATCCAGGCCCCCCTGGAAAGCAGCGCAATATCCGTTTCCTCTACCGCAACAGCACCGGCAGAGTGAGTGGTCAGGCCGGTGAGCAGCCGCTCCCCGAAGGGCGCTCCAGGATCAAGCAGGCCTATAATCTGGGTCTTCTCTTCAAACCCCGTCTGCTCTTTGATGCCAACCCTTCCGGAAAGAATAAATCCCATCCCCTCCACCACATCTCCACAATCGAAGATCTTCTCACCGGCAGCAAAATGCTGCTCCTGCAGTGCAGAGACAAAAGACTCCGCCCCTTCGAGAAAAGGCAGTGCGGATAAATCAAACCTGGAGCCGCTCACTTTTTTTCCTCTTCGAAGGAGGCGATCTTCTTTTCAATGGTCTCGACCAGGCCTTCATATTTGTCGGTGCGCAGAATAGAGCGAAACTGCTCCTGATAATTTCTAATCAGACTGACGCCCTCAATATTGACATCATACACCATCCACGTCCCGCTCCTCCTGCTCAGGATATAGTATATGGGAAAATCTCTCTGTCCGTCACTCACTTCGGTTGAAACCTGCGCCCGATCCCCATTTACCCGTTCACCGTTATACTTCACGGTATACTTTCCTGCCTGATCCTCTTCATCTTCAAAGCGACCGATGTAGACATTTTCAAGCAGCTGTGTCATTAAATCGACAAAGTGGGAACGTTCCTTTTCATCAAGCTCGCGCCATGGCCTGCCGAGAACCCGTTTTGACATCTCACGAAAATCAAAACCTTTTCTCACCTCTTCCATAATCTTTGCACGGCGCTCCGCCTTATGCTCCGCACCCTTCATCTCCGGGCTTTGAATAATCCCGGTCAATTGATCAAGAATTGGTCTGATTGTCCCTTCCGGATCGGCAGCAGCCATTGCCATGCTCGCAGAAAAAAGAAGCACAGCCAGCATTACACATTTCATTTTCATAATATGATCACTCCAGCAACTCGAATATTTCTACGACAGTTATTTCGCACTGCCAAAAGCAAATTTACTAATCAGCCCCTCAATATCCACAGAGGACTCCGTATCAAAAATAGCGGCCCCCGGTTTGAGCAGCTCTTCATCTCCACCAGGGCTCAACTCAATATATTTCCCGCCGATAAGTCCCTGTGTTTTTACCGAAGCCATGGAATCAACCGGAACTTTCACACTGCTGTCAAGGCGCAACACCAGTCTTGCGGCGTCAGTCTCATTCAGTTCAACCTTTGAGACATCGCCAACAACCACGCCGGCAATCTGAACAGTCGCCCCCTGCTTAACCCCTGAGACGTTGTCAAATATGGCCTTTATCTCATAGGTCTTATCGCCGTTGAACGAACCCGAACCAAACCCGAAGCTGCTGATAAGAGCCTCAATATCCAGTGCTGATTCTGTTTCTTGAATTCTGTCCCCGTCATGGAGTTCTTTTGAGGATTTCCCAAGAGCAAGTTGAACGTATTTATCACCGATAATCCCCTGTGATTTCACGAGAGCAGCGGTATCGGCGGGAATTCTCACCCCATTCTTAATCCGCAGCAGAAGCTCAGCCCTCTGTCCCTCACTCAGGACCACACTCGCAACCTCTCCGACATCCACGCCAGAGATCTGCACGGCGGCTCCTTTTTTTACGCCGGAGACATTATCAAACACGGCATTGAGGGTGTAGTTTTTATTGCCGGTCAGAAAAGGCACTTCTCCGAGTTGGAAGGCAAGCCAGCAAAAGGCTGCAAAACCAAGAACCACAAAGAGGCCAACAATCGTTTCTA
>JBFHIO010000077.1:0-7088 GCA_041596435.1 Desulforhopalus sp.
CTTCTTCCCCGCTGTCGGCACAGGTGACGTGAAATCCTGCCCTGATGAGGTTGTAACTCACCAGCTGCTGTATATCCGCGTCATCCTCAACGACAAGTATGTTTGCTTTGGCCATCCCCTGTTTCCCTCTTTTCATTCATGGTTGCGTCAGGCTCTCAATCGCTCAAGGATACACGTCACCCGGCATGGATAATTATGGTGAAACATTTTTCAGACGACCGCAAGCCCCCGGGCTCATTTGTAACTCTATCTTAACATTATGCTGACAACACTGTAATATTAGCTCTCTATCATGGTTGACTGCTGACCTGGCAATTCTGCCCTTTACTGTTGCAAATGGTACGCTATGACGACACGTTCTTCTCTCCCCGCCCCTCTGGATCAGGAATTGACCAATCTCAACAAGGAGTTTCTCAAACTCAGCACCATGGTTGAAGAACGCCTGCAGGAAGCCACTCAGCTCATCGCCAGTCCTGATCCCGACCTGATAGAATCACTCATCGACGGGGATGACGATGTGGATGAGCTGGAGGTAAAAATTGAAGGACTGTGCATCCGGATTCTTGCGCTGCATCAGCCTGTTGCCACTGACCTGCGGTTCCTTATTTCGGTTATCAAGATCAACCGGGAACTGGAGCGTATCTCCGATATCACCGTCAATATCGCCATGCGGGTCATGCTTATCATGCGTATCGGCGGCAGCGGGAAAGACCTGCCTTTTGATTTTACCGATATGTCTGACCGGGTCCGGGTTATGCTGAGAAGGAGCATCGACAGTCTCATTAACCGGAATGCGGAGCTGGCGCGCGCCATCTTCGACAGAGATGACGACGTGGACAACGCCCGGAATCAGTGTTACGAACTGGTCACCGAAGCGTTGAAGAACTGCCCGCAGCACCCCGGGGTTTATCTCAATACGTATATCCTCGCCCAGCACCTTGAACGCATCGCCGACCGTGCCGTCAATATTGCTGAAGAGGTTGTCTATCTGGTGGAAGGTAAAGTCACCAGATTTCCCTGAGCCACGGTTATTTCAGCTCTATGAGCATTCATATATTTCTCCTTCTGACTCTCCTCACAGCCGTCGCCTTTCAACTCGGACGCATGCGCGCTTTCCGGATAGCCGCGCACAGCGGCGGGTTGCGCAAAATGCACTCTCTGCCCCGGCACTACGGCAGCTATACGGCGCTGCGTTTCGCCGTTCCGGCCTTTATTCTCGCAGGTCTTGTTACCCTCTTCGCCGATAATATCGCCATGCACCTCGTGTGGAGCAGCCTGCCAGAGCAGCTGCGCACCCTCCCCGAAGAACAGGCAAAACTGCTGAAACAGGTGATTATCCACACCTCGGCAAACCAGCCTGCCCCCGGCAATAGCGCCTCCGCGACAGCCCAGGCCGGCTGGCAGCTCAAACAACTCACCACCGGTGCTCTCAGGCTGGGCTGGACGGGCTCCATCCTGCTCGGCACACTTTCCGCCGGACTTTTCCTGAAGAAAATCAACTGCACCCTGCCTGCCCGCCGGACAATGGAAAAATTCATGTGGGGAATCCTCGCGGCCTGCACGGGGGTGGTAATCTTCACAACCTTCGCCATTATCGCCTCGGTGGCGGTGGAAGCCGTCCGCTTTTTCCAGTTTGTCTCCCCGCTGGAGTTCTTTTTCGGGCGGACATGGAGTCCGCAAATGGCCATACACGCCGGACAGGTGGGGGCCAGCGGCCAATTCGGTGCCCTGCCTGTAATCGGTGGAACCCTGATGATTACCCTGATTGCCATGCTTCTCGCCGTGCCCACCGGGCTTTTTACGGCCATTTATTTCTCGGAATATGCCAGCAGCAGGCGCAGACATCTCCTTAAGCCGATCCTTGAAACTCTCGCGGGAATCCCCACCGTTGTCTATGGCTTTTTTGCCGTGTTTACTGTCGGGCCCCTCATCGGGCACCTGGGTCTGCTGCTCGACGTGGAAACATCCACCGAATCCGCCCTCGCAGCGGGAGTGGTGATCGGCATCATGATCATCCCCTACATTTCATCCCTCTCTGATGACGCCATCCACGCCGTCCCGAAAAGGCTCCGCGAAGGTTCCCGCGGACTCGGGGCCACCCGCAGCGAAACGATTCTCCGTGTGGTACTGCCAGCGGCCATGCCGGGTATTATCGGCTCTCTGCTCCTCGCCCTGTCGCGGGCGGCGGGAGAGACCATGATCGTCGTAATGGCAGCAGGTCTGGCCGGCAACTTCAGCTTTAATCCTCTGAAATCGGCAACCACTGTCACAGTACAGATGGCGAATCTGGTCGGAGGGGCTGGCACGTTCAATACCCCGAGCACCCTCGCCGCCTTTGCTCTCGGCCTGCTGCTCTTTCTTTTCACCCTCGCTGTCAATATCATTGCGTTGCATATCGTCCGGCGATATCACGCTCGATATCAGGAGGGAATGTAATGGAAAGAGAGAAAATGTCTCTGCTCACGCCATCCGCTGCTCTGCGTCGCAGGTATCGCCGTGACCGCCTGTTTCTCCTCGCCGGGCGCCTCGCCGCTGTTGCCTCTTTTTCTACCATCGGCCTGATTTTTCTCGCCATTCTCTATACCAGCCTGCCAGCCTTTACACAGAGCTGCATCAAGTTGCCGATCCATTTTGAGGAAACCGCCTTCAGTAACGAAAATCTCGATCTGGCCAACTACGACATGCTGGTGGCACAGGCACTGGCCCGGGTAATTCCCGGCGTAACCGATCCCGGGGAAAAAGAAGAACTGCTGGAGATGATGAGCCCCGGTGCTGCCTGGCGGCTGCAGCGAATGGTGAACTCCAACCCCAAACGAATTGGGACTGTCCAACAGCTATGGCTCCCCGCAAGCGCCGATATCGACATGCTGCGCAAGGGAAAATTTGACAGGACAACGCCCGAGCGGCGGCGCAGGCTCAGCAGGCGCCAGCTCAAGTGGTATGACCAGTTGAACGCTGAGGGACGTATCAAACGCTATTTCAACTGGGTTTTCTTCACCGCCCCCAATTCCACAGAGGCGGAGCTGGCCGGGATTTATGGTGCGGTCAAGGGCAGCCTGTTGACCATGTTCATCACCCTGGTGCTCTCCTTTCCCCTCGGCGCGGGAACGGCGATATATCTCCAGGAGTTCGCCCCGCGCAACCGGTGGACCACCACCATTAATGTCACCATCAGCAATCTCGCCGCAGTTCCGCCGATTCTCTATGGCCTGCTGGGCCTGGCTGTCTTCATTAATTTTTTCCACCTGCCCCGCGCCACACCGCTGGTAGCAGGGATGGTGCTCAGCCTGATGACCTTTCCCTCCATCATTATGGCCTCACGCAATGCCCTTGCCGCCGTGCCCCGGTCGGTGTGCGATGCAGCACTGGCCCTCGGGGCATCACGAATGCAGAGCATTACTCACCACATTCTGCCTGCGGCCATGCCGGGGATTCTCACCGGAACCCTTCTTGGCCTTGCCCAGGCCTTCGGCGAGTGTGCTCCCCTGCTGATGCTTGGCATGGTGGCTTTTGTCGGCAATATTCCTGCGGGAATAACCGACCCCGCCACAGTGCTCCCAATGCAGATCTATCTCTGGGCAGATAATTCGGGACAGGGCTTCCCCGAAAAAACCGCCGCCGCGATCGTCATCATGATGCTGTTTCTGGTCATTGTGAACACCATTGTCCTCTGGTTGCGCAGAAAATTTGAGAACAGCCATCCACACACCTCCTGACAACCACACTCTTATGAAAAAATTCATTCTCTTCCTTGTCCTGCTGATCTCTGCCACCCCCTGTTTCGCACAGAATCAGCGGCGAAACATCTCCATAGTCGGCTCCTCCACGGTGTATCCCTTTGCCGCACTGGTGGGGGAATATTTTACCCGGACCACCGGCAACCTCTCGCCGCATATTGAATCAACCGGCTCCGGCAGCGGGTTCAAACGCTTCTGCGCCGGCAGCGGCCTCCAATATCCCGATATTACCAACGCCTCCAGGCTCATGACCTCCGAGGAGCGTGCCACCTGTCTGGCCAACGGTGTAACACAGATCATCAGAATTAAAATTGGCCGGGACGGCATCGTTCTCGCCACCTCGCGGGCAATGCCAAAGCTTAACCTCACCCTGCAGGATGTCTATCTGGCACTGGCAATGCAGGTTCCCGACCCCGAAAATCATCAGAGACTTATTGCCAACCCCTACTCCCGCTGGCAGCAGATCAACTCCGCACTGCCGAATGTCGCCATCCATGTTTACGGGCCGCCCCCCTCCTCCGGGACCCGCGACGCCTTTGACAGCCTTGTGATGGAGATGGGTGCGACAACCTTTCCCCTGTTACGGAAGATGAAAAAAGAAAATCCTGCCGCGTTCAAACAGGCAGCCAACCGCATGCGGGAGGATGGCCGATGGATTGACGCCGGCGAAAATGACTACCTCATTGTGCAGAAACTCAAAACCAATCCAGATGCCTGCGGAATCTTTGGTTTCTCTTTTCTCAAACAAAATGAGAAGAGCCTGCAGGCCGCCTCCCTTAACGGCTATCTCCCCCATTCTGCCAATATTGCCGCGGGCAAATATCCCGCATCAAGATCACTGTTTCTCTACGCAAAAAAGCAGAACAGCTCTATGGTTTCCGGACTTCCCGCCTATCTCCAGGAATTTGTCTCACAGCGGGCATCAGGAGAACGGGGCTATCTTGCGCGCCGCGGGATGATTCCAATTCCAGCCGGAGAGCAGCGCAGAAACAGGGAAATAGTTAAATCCATGCAGAATAAGTGACGCTGCAGTGAAGAGATGGGTGCTCCGCACCAATCTCTTCTGGACAGCTCCCCGGAGAATCCGTATTCTTTGCAGATCTATTTTTATCAGATGTGCAACTTCTTCCGCCTAACCAGCTCAAGGTACCCCATGGATAACAACACTCGCGGAACCAGCTCCTTTCCCACCATCTCCCCGGCCGGGGATGATCTTGACCTGGAGATGCTGCAGCATGACGACCGACAGACCTGTGGCACCCCCTTTCTCGATGATCCCCTCATCAGTTGCCGGGAGATAGAAGTATTCTACGGAGAGCAGTGCGCCCTGCACAAGATGAGTCTTGATATCGGTCGCAGAGAGGTGCTGGCCATTATCGGTCCTTCAGGCTGCGGCAAGTCCACCTTTCTCCGCTGCCTCAACCGCATGAACGACAGTATTGAGGAATGTACCGTACAGGGCGAAATAACCCTTGACGGGATCAATATCTACGATGAAAATGTGGATGTGGTTCCCCTGCGCACGAGAGTGGGGATGGTATTTCAGAAGCCGAATCCGTTTCCCAAATCCATTTATGACAACATTGCCTACGGGCCCCGCATCCACGGGCTTGCTGCCAGCAGAAGTGAGCTGGATGAGATTGTCACCAGTTCGCTGCAGAATGCCGGGCTGTGGGATGAGGTGAAAGACCGCCTCCACAGCAGTGCCATGGCGCTCTCCAGCGGACAGCAGCAGCGCCTCTGCATTGCCCGAACCCTCGCCGTAGAGCCCGAGGTTATCCTGATGGACGAACCCTGTTCCGGTCTCGACCCCATCGCCACCACCAAAGTGGAAACCCTGATCAACAACCTCAGCGAGCACTATTCTATCATCCTCGTCACCCACGCCATAGAGCAGGCTTCGAGGGTAAGTCAGCGCACCGCTTTTTTCCACCAGGGCTTTCTCGTTGAGGTCGGCCCCACGGCCCAAATATTCACCAATCCAGAGAGCCGCCTTACCGAAAATTACATCACGGCCCGCCTCACCTGAACTGCAGAAACTCTGTGAAGTAAGGCAACTTTCCGCCCTTTTGCATGGGATTTATCTCCCTCTTTCTCGAAGTTTGCTTTTATGTTATTCTGCGCCCCCCATATTTCAATGAGTTGCAGTGGGTGCAGCATGCCTCACGCTGCGTTTTCGCGTTTCCCCTTTTATATTTTTTGCAAAAGATAAGTCGCGGAAAAAGGGACAGCAATCTCCTCCGTTTTTCGCGATTCTTGATAACAGAGAGGAACAAAATGGAAAAAGTTGAACAACAAAATAAAGATATCAGCACTGATGAGCGAAAAGGGCTGTATAAAACAATCTTTTCACGACGTGATGTTCGCAATCAGTTTCTTGATACGCCAATTCCCGATGACGTTCTGAGCCGTATTCTCTATGCCGCTCACTATGCACCTTCCGCTGGCTTCATGCAGCCGTGGGACTTTCTTCTCATCCGCAGCAGCGAAACCCGCAAAAAGGTGCACGCAGCGTTCACCCAGGCGCACGCTGAGGCGACATCGATGCTTCTTCCTGGAAAAGAGCAGGCTGCCGGCTGTAACTTCAAACTGAAAGGGATTCTCGACTGTGCGCTTAATATCTGTGTCACCTGTGACACCACGCGCACCGGCCCGGTGGTAAGCGGCCGTCCCCACGTCAGCACCATGGATACCTATTCCAGTGTCTGTACCATTCAAAACCTCTGGCTCGCCGCCCGTGCGGAAGGGCTGGGCGTCGGCTGGGTAAGTATTCTTGATGAAAAAACTCTCAAAGAAATTCTCGAGATCCCCGACCATGTCGTACCGGTGGGGTACCTCTGTATTGGCTATGTCAGCCATTTTCTCAAGAAGCCAGAAATGGAAAACGACGGGTGGCTTCCCCGCCTGGATATCCGCAATCTCATTTCCTTCGACCGCTGGCATGGCCAGCCGGAGCGAAGTGAAGCCGGAATTCTCCAGCAATTGAAACAAGATGCCGATTTCCCGGCAGCAGCCCAGGAAGGGGAGTAAAAACAAAACTCTGCCATAATAAATTCATGAAAAAACAGTTCACATATTACTCTCTCTCTCTGTTCCTCGCGGTGGGAATATCTTCCCTTTTTACGTCCTGCGCCAGTACACCACAGCACCCGGAGTCAGCAATACCTCCGGGTGCTGTTCAACAGAAGAGCACACGAGATATAACGGTGGCAGCACAGCAGAGAATTCAAGAGCCAAAATTCAAGATCTACACCAACGATATCCCTGTCCCGGTGGAAATCGAGGTGGAGCCCCTGAGTGAAGAGAGCAGCGACGGGGCGTCAGCAATTTATCTGCCTCCAGCCGTACAGC
>JBFHIO010000078.1:0-7042 GCA_041596435.1 Desulforhopalus sp.
TGAGCTGGGCCGGGATTGCTGAAAAAACCTTTCAAACGACAATCTTTCTCCAGGCTGATAACAAACGCGGGCTGTTTGCCGAGGTTGCGGGGGTTATTACCTCTGAAGGCTCCAACATTGTTGATGTTACTGCTCACTCCTCTCCAGAGGAACAGGCACAAATGACCATCGTCGTCGAAGTGGAAGGTGTGGAACAGATGCGGACCCTTTTACAGCATCTCCGCCAGCTCCCCGGAGTTGTAACTGCACGTCGAATGTAATGGAGTTGTAATGGCGGGGGAAAAGATGAGAGGGTAGTATCATGTTCGTTCACTGTGAGATCTGTGGAAACGAAATCAGATCCGAGAGCGTGGTTTGCCCCTTTTGTGGCAGCAAACGAACTCTTGGAGGCGGACGGAAAAAATTCCGCCGCAGGACGGTTAACCTGGAATATGATCTGCCCACCGTTGAGGATGCTCTGCAACGGATGGCGCAGCGAATTGGAGAGGCGAAGCGCAGCGGAATCACTCTTCTTATTCTGATTCATGGCTACGGATCGAGCGGTCGCGGAGGCAGCATCCGGGTGGAATGCCGCAAGGTGCTCGACTACCAGGCGAGTCTTGGAGAGATTGGCGGCTATCTCGCCGGAGAGGCCTTTTCACAGGACCTCAGGGCGGCGAAGCACTGGTTGCAGCGTTACCCAAGACTGGCTGAAAGTGAATATTTTAACCGTGGAAACCAGGGAATAACCCTTGTTTTCCTTCGCTGAATTATCCCGAATGGGAACAATTTAAAGGAGAATACGATGAAAAAATATCTGGTAACAGTACTTCTGAGCATGACCGTTGCTGTCCCGGCCATGGGTGCCGATGGGCCGAAAGATTTTGAAGGTCAGCTGAGCTACAGCCTCGGCTATGAAATGGGGAGTTATCTCAAGAGTCTTGATGCCGGGATTAAATCGGATATCCTCTTTAATGGCGCCGAGATGGCCCTGAAAGGGGAAAAACCGCTTATGAGCGAAGATGAGATGTTGAAAGTCAAAGAGACCTTTGCCAAACAGATGCAGATCAAACAGGTTGCCGAATTTGAAAAAATGAAAGCGGACAACCTTGCTGCGGGGAAAGCCTTCCTTGATAAGAATAAAGGGAAAAAGGGTGTTGTCTTAACCAAAAGTGGTCTGCAGTATGAGATTGTCAAAGAAGGAAAAGGTCCCAAAGCAAAACCAGAAGATACGGTAACGGTTAATTATACCGGTACCCTTGTTGATGGAACAGTCTTTGACAGTACTGACAAGCATGGTGAGCCTGCCCAATTTCAGGTAAATCGTGTTATCCCTGGCTGGACCGAAGCCATGCAGTTGATGAATCCCGGGATGAAGATGCATCTCGTTATTCCTTCTGAGCTTGCTTATGGTGAGCAGGGAGCGAAACCGGTAATTGAGCCGAATTCCGTACTTGTATTTGATGTTGAGCTGTTGAAAGTTGAAGCCCCAGCCCCCAAAGTGGAGAAAAAAGTTGAGGCTGCTCCGGTTGTCCCGGATGTTGCCGAACAGGCAAAAGCTGCCGTAGAAAAAGTAGAGGCTGCTGCCGATAAAGTGAAGGCCGCTGCCGATAATGTAAAGGCTGCTGCGGAATAAATACATTCCATAAGAGGCCACAAAAAAAGGGGAGAGAGTCCATCCACGGACTCTCTCCCCTTTTTTTATGTCTTTTTGATAAAGAGATTCTTTCTACCGGTCATTTTTTTTCAGCAGATAACTTCCTGTGAGAATAAAGAGAATATGCAGTGAACTTGCAGCCAACCATGGGGCAATATAGCCGGCTATGGACAGTGACTGCAATGCTCCCCACAATCCCCAGGCAAGAAAGGCCAGACCGCAGCTCACCGGGATTGCTACTGAGAGATCCCGTCCCCATTTTCGGTATGAATAGAGCAGAATGGGCAGTCCCAGCAGCAGCAGAGGCATCCCGAGGAGCAGGAAGGAGATGCGGCCGAGAAAGGAGGTCCACGCTATATGCTTTTCGTCAGGAGTCCGGGCGCGCTCCGTCTCCCAGAAAAGATCGGTGAGTGAGTATTCGGCAGCCTTGTTAACCGGAACGAGGAAATCTGTCGGCGTTTCGTTAAATGTGAACTGTTTGAGCCGGAAATCATCAATCTTGTAACTGTGGTCAGGCTGCTGATGCTGTATCTGTCCTCCGTGGAGTTCCCATTTATGTTGATCGGCGTGCCAGAAGGCATATTTCGCGGTGATCAGCTCGTTAAGGTTATACTCTTTGTCCCAGGTCGAATAGGAGAAGTTATTAAAAATATAACGTTTGGGATTCGGCCAGGCAAAGGAGTAGAAGCCCTCTGCTCCGCGGTAGTAGTAGCGGCCATTGCGTACGATTCCCAGAGGGACCTTCCCTTTGAGCTCCTGATACCAGATATGATTGGTCTTAGAAACAGTTATCGGCAGCAGCCACTGGGCAGCGGCAAGGTAGATCGTGGTAATGAGAAGACCGCCGACAATGATGGGTCGAATAATCTTTCTCAGCGGAAGGCCACCTGCTTTGAGGGCAGTCAACTCATTGCTGTGGTTGAGTATGCCAAGAGTAATTACTCCGGCAAGAAGAATAAATACCGGACCGAGCTGATCCATGATGGAGGGGATGGTCAGCGCAAAATAGGTCAGCGACATTGACAACGGTTTACCGGCATTGCTGAAATCGTCGCCTTTTTCAAAAAAGTCGATCAGCAGCCAGATGGAGACAAAGGCCATGTTTACGGTGAAAAAATAACGAATAAACTGGCTGAAGATATAACGATTGAGCAGATTCACAAATATACCTGTAGGTCAAAGTCCTGCCCTTAACGGAGGATTTTGGAGCAGATGAAAAAACCGAGTGCAACCATGCCAATTCCGAAAATATTGCTGATCGTAATATAGAGAATTCCGTTCAGCCCTTCACCTATTCGGAAGAGTTGCTCGGATTCACGGGCATATGTTGAAAAGGTTGTTAAGCCGCCGAGAAAACCAGTAAAAAGAAAAAGTCGAAAGTGATTGCTGATGGGAAAACGGTCAAAAATTCCCCAAAGGAGACCAATCAGCAGGCAACCGAGCAGATTGGCCGAAAGAGTTCCCACCGGGAATTCAACCGGCACCAGCCGATTTATAAGCTTGTCGATACCATAACGACTTGTTGCGCCGAGGGCCCCGCCAAGGGCAACTGCAAAAAGTGTATACATAATTAAAGGCCATATTTCGAGAGTTCGGGAAGAAAAGTTCGCAATATTTATCAACCGGTGCTTTTATTTACAGAGTGTAATGGCTGGCAGCAGGTGACATCTTCAAAAACTCCCATGGATAAAATGTGTGCAACAGTTTTACTCAGCATTGGGGCGCGAGGCAAGTGGCAAAAAAGGAAAATGGCTGGACGGGCATATCTCATTCGGTTGTGCCTTTTCTTTATTGATCCTGCGGAAGTCCTGCTGTTGCGGTCGCCCATTGAGGGGCAGGCTTGCAATTCCTGCCTTCAACGTGTAATTTCTAGAGATTTTACGGAGAATGCTGGAGCCGGAAGCGTTACTTAACCTCCTGTTTTCTCTTAATTGTTCCGCTGCTTTTGGGCTTCCGGCCTGCGGGATATCTCTGAACGAGGAACAATACCCCTCTTTTCCCTTCGCCGTCTCTGTCGACGAGAATTCGGCACAGGGGAATCCGGCGCATGACAGTGATTTTGATCTCTGAAATTATTTCGTGTGTGGGTGTGGGGTGCTTGTCTGTGACGAATGAGTATAAAAAAACATGCTTGCGAAACGGAACTGCAGAAGAGTTGCAACCAGCTCTCTCTAAAAACGGCGAAAGATCGACTTCTTGCCTTTTGGAATATTTTTGAAAAAGAAGATAATGTCCTCGTGGTTATCAATGCTGACCCTGATGCCCTTGCAGCGGCGCTGGCAGTCAAAAAGCTTCTTCGTTATAAAGCGAAAAGCGTTACCATTGCTCACCCCAATGAGATTCGTCGGGTGAATAACCAGTCGATGGTTGACCGGTTGAAAATCCCTCTCGTTCGCCTGAAAGAGGTAAAAACCGATGACTATTCAAAACTGGTGATGGTAGACTCCCAGCCGAACCATCTTCCTGTCTTTGAAAAACTCCACTTCAACGCGATTATAGATCACCACCCCCTGGGGGGAGATTGGAGTGAATCCAGTTTCGTCGATATTCGTCCTGACTATGGTTCTACCTCCACGATGATGGTTGAATATCTGCGTGCGGCCGGCCTCAAACCAAGTATCGCTCTTGCCACTGCACTCTTTTATGGCATTAAGGTTGATACACAGAACTTTGAACAGAAGTCTCTGCTGGCTGACGGGGTTGCCTTTCGTTACCTCTTTACCATTGCCAACCGAGATCTGGTCCGCAAGTTTGAATTGACGGATCTGCGCCGTTCCGAATTGAAATATTTTGCTCAGGCGCTCGACGCTCTTAAGTATTCGAAAGGGCGATATTATACCCATGTTGGGAAGGTGCGCAGTCCTGATGTACTCGTTATCGTTGCCGACTTTCTCAACCATGTTGGGGAAATTGACTGGGTCTTTGTCTCCGGAATTCACGGTGAAAAGCTGATTGTTATTTTCCGCTGTGATGGCTATCGCAAAAATGCCGGAAAAATTGCCGAACGAAGTTTTGGTGAGCTTGGCTCCGCAGGTGGACACAAAGGTGCAGCTCGTGCAGAAGTCCCATTAAAGAATCTTGATCTTGGCGATAAAGAATTTACCACGGATACATTGAAACGTTTTATCATGAGACATATCGAAGCAAAAAAGCCGTAACTGAAAAAAATAATTTCAGATCTGTATTTATGGGAACCTTGAATAACCTTATCTCGTTCATATTCGGGGGGGCAGGAGGGAATTTACCGCAGGCATCTGATTGACATCTGAGGCTAAATTTTTGACTGTCACGAAGAGGATGGCGAAAGAGTGGTTATGCGATGTTTCCTTATGAATATTTATGAGCTATATCCAGATTGTCAGAGAGTTCCAGGCTTTCTCTTGCCCATCTTTTGGAATTGCCGTATACTTGTAAAGACCTGAAAGGAAAGTAAATTCTGCGCACTTGACAGTATTTGAAGTGTCTTTTTCAGGAAGATTTGCTGGTTTAATTTTACCTGAAGTTTTTACTACAGCAAACGAGGTTATTTTATGGCCAAGTCTTCAACGCTTGCAATGATTCTGGCTGGCGGTCGTGTTGATGAACTTAATGTTCTGACCCACCACCGTCCAAAGTCTGCGGTTCCTTTTGGAGGCTTCGGGCGAATTATTGACTTTTCTTTGAGTAATCTCATGAACTCGGAGATCTGGCAGGTCTCTATCCTCAGTCAGTATCGCAGTTTTTCTCTCATTAACCATATTGGTACTGGTGCTGCCTGGGATATGATCGGGCGTGACCGTCAGGTATTGGTGATGCCTCCATACCAGGGTGCAAATAATGAGGGCTGGTATCGCGGTCCCGCAGATGCCATCTATAAAAATCTCGATTACGTTCAATATAATGATCCTGAAGAGGTGCTGATTCTTTCTGGTGATCATATCTACAATATGGATTATCAGCGACTGCTGGATTATCACCGGGAGAAAAATGCCGATATTACAATGGCCTTCACCCGCGTGCCGAAGGATGCGGTCGGACGCTTCGGCATTGGCATGCTCGATGATGCAGACGGTGAGACAGGTGGAAGGCTGACGAAGTTCTGGGAAAAATCAGCCGAAGCTGAAAGTAACTGGGCTTCAATGTCAATTTTCTGTTTCAAACCAGAGGTTCTCTATGAAGTGCTGCAGAAGGCTCAGGATCAAGACTGGCATCACTTCGGCCGGGAGATTATCCCTGCTCTGCTGCAGAGTAATTGCAAGATATATGGATATAAATTTGACGGATACTGGGGGTACACCCGAACCATCAATGAGTATTGGCAGTCGAATATGGATATGCTCGGTGATAATCCTCCCATAGATCTTGAAAAATGGATTTTTCGTACCAATCTCAACCACCGTCGTATTCGCGACAACGGCCCGACTCTCATTGCTGAAGGCGGGGTCGCCACAAACACGATGATATACAACGGCAGTGAGGTTTACGGTACCGTTCGCAATTCGATTATTTTTCCTGGTGTGCAGATAAAAAAGGGTGCTGTCGTTGAAAATTCAGTTCTGTTCTTCGGCAATATCGTTGGCGAAAACTGTCATCTGAACAAGGTCGTTTCCGACGTTAATAATCGTTTCGGACGAGATTGTACTGTCGGTACCACGGGGGACTACAAAAAGGCTGAGGTAACAGTTGTTGGCTGGAATAATGTGATTCCGCTGGAAACTGTAATCGGAGCAGGGGCTACCATCAATCCACAACTCGCTGCCAATCGGTGGCGCAAAGAGGTTGCCGCAGGGGAGGTGCTGGAATGAAAGGTAACGAGGCGCTGGTTCTCATACTCGCAGGTGGCGTTGGCAGTCGCCTGAATATTCTTGTGCACAAGCGGGCAAAACCGGCGGTCCCTTTTGGCGGGTTGTATCGGATTATTGACTTTGCCCTGAGTAATGTCATGAATTCGGGAATCTCGCAGGTAGGAGTTCTCACTCAGTATAAACCGCTCTCATTGATGAGGCATCTTGCGGACGGGGAGCCATGGGATTTTATCGGGCGAGACCGGGGCATCAGCATTCTGCCGCCAAGAACGGGGGAAAAAGAGTCGGACTGGTACAAGGGGACGGCGGATGCAGTGCGCCGTAATCTTGATTATCTGGAGGCCCATCCGGTGCGGGAGGTGATGATTCTCTCCGGTGATCATATTTACCGGATGGATTTCAATGCCATGATTGCCTTCCACAGATCAAAGAAAGCTGATGTCTCTATCGGTATGATGGTTGTCCCGCGCAGTGAAATTCATCAGTTTGGTGCAGGTATAATTGATGATAACAATCGCATTATCGACTGGGAAGAGAAACCGAAGGAGCCGAAGACCAATCTGGCCTCCATGGGAATATATGTTTTCGACTATAAATACCTCATCAAAACGCTGAAGGAAAA
>JBFHIO010000079.1:0-7030 GCA_041596435.1 Desulforhopalus sp.
CAGGCCCCCTTACTCCCGGACAAACCGCAGAGCCACCCATTCCTTGCCAATGCGCTCGCCCACCTGCCGCAATCCGAGACAGGAAAAGACCCCCAGGATATTTTCCGTCTGCCTGCCCGGGAGAATTCCTGAGAGGACCAGAGAACCGCCCGGAACCACCCGCGCAACGAGATCCGAGGACATGGCGAGCAGAACATTATGCACAATGTTGGCCACCACAATGTCAAACTCCCCTTCCAGTTTCTCAAGCGGAGTTGCCTCCACCTGCATCTTCCCGGCGAGACCGTTGGCTTTCACATTAGAAATTGCGGCACGAACTGCCTCGGGGTCGTTATCAATTCCCAGCACCCGCTCCGCCCCGAAAAGCAGCCCGGCCATGCCGAGGATACCGGTTCCGGTCCCCACATCAAGAAGGGTCTTCCCTCCCTCTCCGATCGCTTCACGGATAAGTTCCATGGCGAAGGAAGTGGTATCGTGGAGACCTGTACCAAAGGCCATGCCGGGGTCCATGGTGATTACCTGCTCCCCTTTCTGCGGTTTATACTCTTCCCAGCTGGGGGCAATCACCAGTCCGTCAACAATGGAGAAGGGTGCAAAAGACTCCTTCCAGGTTGCCATCCAGTCCTGATCTTCCACCACCTCATACCGCACCACCCCGCCGGAACAGCCGGTGGTGACTTCCAGTTCAGCAAGATAGTCCCGCACTTTTGAGAGGATCTGCTCCCGTTTATCTTCAGTGATGTCCGCCTGTTCAAGCCAGGCGGAAACCGTTCCCCATCCCGGCTCATCAGGCGCGCCACTCTCCACTGCAGCAGAGAAGGCTCCCATGAGAAAATCGCCAAGAGCATCACTCAGCGCCGGATTTGCCTCTACTATAACTTTCAGCCAGCTCTTCTTTTTTCCTTCCATTTCTCTCTTCCAAACGTTATTTGCCTGCAATGACAATTTGTTCTTGATACGGTATGATGACGAAGTATAATTTTCCTTCACAACCAAGGGTTTTCCCTGCGTGCAATCATGAGTAACGACGATTCCACACCACAGATTCTTTACGCCTGCCCCGACTGCGACCTTCTGCTCAGCGGCGCATCCCTCAAAGCCGGACACTCGCTCTGCTGTCCGCGCTGCGGACGGCGACTGGCAAGGCGGGTTCGCGGCAGCGAGGCGAAGGCGTTTGCCACTTCACTGAGCGGACTGCTGCTCTTCTTTCCCGCCCTGCTATTACCACTGCTGCGACTGGACGCCTTCGGGTTCAAAGACTCCGCAAATCTGCTGGAATCCATATTACACCTCTTTGAGGTGAAATACTATTTTGTAGCCCTGGCCGTCTCTTTCTCGGCAGCAATCCTCCCTCTTTTAACCCTCTTGTTCAGCTTTGCGGTCAGCTTTAATCTCTTTTTCCACCGCAGGAGCCGCTGGACGGGGAAGCTCTTCCGCGCCTGGCAGCAGCTTACTGACTGGGCAATGCTCGATGTGTACCTTCTCGGCATTCTTGTCTCTATTATCAAGATGCTGCCCATAGCCCGGATCGAATATCTGAGTGGCTTCTTCTGCTTCATTGCTCTCGTACTGCTCGTTCTGGCAACCTCGGCTGTTATCGACAAGGATATGTTCTGGCTGAAAATTGACGCCCTCTCCCCCGGCCCCCCTGTTCCTCTCACCTTCAAAGAGAGCGAGGGAGAGACCGCCGCAGAACACGACATTGTTCTCTGCCACACCTGCCACAAGCTGCTCGCCAGGAGCTGGAGCGGAAAAGCGTGCCCGCGCTGCGGCTCCACCGTCCACCGCCGCAAACCGCAGTCGAATTCGCGGACCACGGTCCTCGTCATCAGCGCCGTCCTGTTGCTCTTTCCGGCCAACCTGCTGCCAATCATGAAGGTGGATTTCCTCGGTACGGCGCAAAACTCCACTATCCTCGACGGCATCATCTACTTTTTTCACAGCGGTTCCTATTTCGTCGGTGCAGTCATTCTCTGCGCCTCGGTACTGGTACCGGTCTTCAAGGTGATCGGGCTGACCATCCTGCTGCTCAACCGCAGTCTGCCGGAAGCCTCGCTGCGCCGCAAGACAAAGATGTATCGCTTCATCACTTTTATCGGCCGCTGGTCGATGCTTGATATCTTCGTCATCTCGCTGCTGGCGGCAATGGTCAATTTCGGCTTCATCAGCACCACCGGGGCCGCTCCTGCCTGCACCTGGTTCTGCGTCGTTGTCGCCCTTACCATGACCGCCGCAGAAACCTTCGACCCACGAACGATGTGGGACCGTACTCTTTTTCTCTCATCCTCACATCCATCATGACTCAAAAACCTGCCATCCTGAAAAATAGAGGGATCTCGCCGATCTGGATTTTGCCCATCGTGGCAGCCATCATCTGCGCCTCCCTGCTGTGGAACGCCTATAAGAACGCCGGGATCGACATCACCCTGATGCTGCACAGTGCCAGTGGTGTCACCGCAGGTAAAACCAAAGTAATGGTGCGCGGCATCCCGGTGGGTACCATCACCGAAATCAGCCCGGATATCAAGCAGTCCCGCCTTGTGGCCACCGTAAAAATGGATTCACAGGTGAAAGACGCGCTGGTGGAAGACACTGTTTTCTGGGTAGTGCGCCCCCAGCTCTCAGCCTCTTCGGTAACCGGCCTGGAGACTATCTTTTCCGGTTCCTATATTAATATGCAGGCAGGAGAGTCGGAGGTTTCCCGCCGTGAGTTTATTGCTGCCGAAGAACCGCCACCTCCGCCGAAAAACACTCCCGGTCTGCACCTTCAGCTCAAGGCCGACGACCTTGGCTCTATCCAGGCAGGCAGCGGTATCTATTTCAGCAATGTTCTCATTGGCGAAGTGGAGCAGACCCAGCTCAGTGACGACTCCTCCGTTATTATCCAGGCACTGATCAAACCACACTATGAGAATCTGGTTCGCAGCGGCAGCCGTTTTTGCAACGCCAGCGGCCTGGATATCCACGGCTCGCTCTCCAGTGTCGAGGTACATGTAGAATCAATGGCGGCCCTGCTGCGCGGCGGCATCCAGCTCTTTACGCCCACCGCCGAAGAGGAAAGTCCCCTGGCAAAAGATGGTGATTCCTTCAAGCTCTATGCCAACTATGCCGCAGCGGAATACGGCCTGCCACTCACCCTTGATCTCACCTCAAGTGACGGTATTGTTGAGGGGGTCACCAAAGTAATGTATCGCGGACTGGTGGCCGGAGTGGTGAAATCGGTGGAGATGAACCAGGCTGAGTTCCCAAAGATTACCGCCCATATTCAACTCGATCCACGGGCAGAACGTATTCTTCGCGACTCATCCACCTTCTGGCTGGTGAAGACCAGACTCAGCCCCGCCGGGGTCGATAACCTGGACCGGTTGATCAGCGGTGCCTACATCACCTTCCGCCCCGGCGAAGGAAAGTTCCGCGACCACTTCACCCTGCTGCCCACACCACCGCCAGAGCTTCCCCTGCGCCCCGGCAAAAGCCTTTACCTTACCTCCACCGACCTCTCAAAGGTCACCGAAGGTTCACCGGTTTCCTATAAGAACCTCCAGGTCGGCGAAGTAGTCGCAATCAATGCCGAGGGGAACAGTGGAAAATTGACCACCCACATCTACCTCTACGAAGAATACCTTCATCTCCTCAATCGCAGCAGCGTCTTCTGGCTGCAGTCCGGGGTGAAGGTGAAGGCCAATGCCCGTACCGGACTCAGCGTAGAGACCGGGCCGCTGGCCACAATGTTCTTCGGCGGCATCAGTTTTGCTACTCCGCAACAGGGGAAGGCAATCGAGGAAGGTGACAGTTTCCCGCTTTATTCCAGCTATGGCAAAGCAACTGCCGCGACCCCCGTGCTGCAGCAGAAGGGACGCCTCATCCAGCTCATCGCGGAGAAAAGTTTATCGCTCTCCATCGGAGCGCCCCTCCTGCATAAGAGTGTGCAGATCGGTGAGATACGCGATTTCCGTCTTGATGATAAAGGGAAAATCCTTCTTGACGTCCTGGTCTATAAAAACTTCGACAAACTGGTCACCGACGCCTCGCGCTTCTACTACGCCGGTGGCGTACAGGTGAGCGCCGGACTGAGCGGACTGGACATACGCACCGATTCGCTGCTTGCCATGGCCGCCGGCGGTATCAGTATGGTCAACATCCCGGGAGCCTGGCCGAAAAAGAAAGGGCAGCCATGGCAGCTCTACACAGATCTCGATGAAGCACAGGACGCCGACGGCTTCGGTATCACCGTTATTCTGCCTGATACGGCGGGGCTGCGTGAGCAGAGTCCGGTAATATATAAAGGCATCAGCATCGGCCGGATCCTCTCCCTCAAACTCGACAGCAAGATGAAGAAGGTACAGGCGAGGGTACGTATCCAGCGCGAAGCCCGTAACCTCTTCCGGGAAGGAACCATGCTGTGGGTGGAAGGGGCGGAAATCAATATGACCGGAGTGAAAAATCCACAGGCACTGCTCTTCGGCGCCCATCTCTCCCTCCTGCCCGGGGACGGCAAACCGACTGACAACTACATCGCCCTTGCCAGAGCACCCCTTGGCGACATTGCCAATGCTGATGGACTCGGCGTTGTGCTGGAAACCACCCACCTCGGCTCAATCAGTGCCGGTTCACCGGTGTATTACCGAGAAATCAAGGTTGGCGAGGTAACCGGTTATGAACTTTCACCCACCTTTCAGAAGGTGCAGATCTTCATCTCGATCAAATCCCGCTTCGCTCCCATTGTCCGCGAGAATACCCGCTTCTGGAACATCAGCGGGGCACGGATTGAGGGAGGAATTTTCTCCGGTGTAACCGTGCAGACCGGTTCCCTTGAATCAATGATCAAGGGTGGTATCGCCTTCGCAACCCCGGATAACAAGGAAGCCAGCAGGCGGGCGAAACCAGGGCAGCTTTATCTTCTGCATGAAAACCCGGAAGAAGATTGGCTGGACTGGGAACCGGATGTACAGATCCTGGAAAAAGAGGATGCTGGAAAGTATTTAAATAAAGGGTAATAAAGAGGAGAAACCATGCAGCACGAGACTTCACACATTCTGAACTATGGCAAGTTAAACGACTTCCTCACCGGAGAAGAAAAGGTGGATACCGATGACGAACGCATTCGCCAGCAGCTCGCGCGCATGCTCGTTGAGGAGAAAAACTTTGCACGGGAGGAGTTGCTTGGCGGAGAGGTCATCACCACCAACTTCTCCGGACAGAAAGTGATCTCATTTCTTGACCTCATTGCTTTCTGCGGTGAAACACCTTTGATGGTACTGCGCTGCGCTCCAGGCTCGCTGGTCAGCCGGGAACGCTCAGCGATTGCCGCCGCACGGGTGTGGCACCCGGAGTTTTGTCTGCCCCTTGCCGTAGTTTTTAATGGTCAGGATGCCGAAGTTCTTGAGACAGAAAGTGGCAGAGTTCTCGGACATGGTTTAAACTCTCTTCCTTCACGAGAAATAGTTGAGCAGCAGTGGCTTACCCGCCCGTTACTCCCTGCCCCGTCGGGGAAAAAACGAGAGCGTGAATTACGAATCTTAAACGCCTTCGATTTACCGCATTGTATTATCGATTTAAAGAAACAGGGGATCCTTGAATGACCTTGCATTTCGTTCATATTCGAGGCTCCCACCATAAGAATTAAGGCGTGAAACCTTTGAAACTCAGGAATGGCAATGACGACTGACCAAAAAAACTGGAACAAATCAAGCTGGCGAAACTTCAACGCCCGGCAACAACCCCTCTGGCCCGATAAAGAGGCGGAACAAAAGGTATATGACAAACTTTCCCTGCTGCCACCGCTGGTTTTTGCAGGAGAGATTCGTTCCTTGAAAAAACAACTTGCTGACGCCGTGGATGGCAAAGCATTCCTCCTTCAGGGCGGCGACTGCTCTGAAAACTTCAGCAATGTCACTGCGCTCAATATCCGTGAAAAGCTGAAAGTACTGCTGCAAATGTCTGTCGTACTCACCTACGCCGGCGAAATCCCGATTATCAAGCTGGGTCGTATCGCCGGGCAGTTCGCCAAGCCGCGTTCCTCTGATATCGAGACAAGGAACGGCGTCGCGCTTCCCTCTTATCGAGGAGACATGGTCAACAGTCCGGAGTTCACTGAGGCAACCCGTACCCCCAATCCCAAGAACATGCTTCAGGGCTATAACATGGCCGCATCAACCCTCAATCTGCTGCGCGCCTTCACCCACGGTGGTTTCGGCTCTCTGCAACGGGTGCAGGCATGGAATCAGGAATTTGTAGCAGCCTCTCCAATGGGTCGCAGTTATAATCGCCTCGCCAAACAGATCAGTCAGGCGATCCAGTTCATGAATACCATTGGCATCAGCCCGGAGCTGCCGCAGATCGAGCAGACCCAGTTCTACACATCCCATGAAGCCCTGCTGCTCGGGTATGAAGAGTCCCTCACCCGTCTCGACCACATCACCGAACAGTGGTATGACTGCTCCGCTCACCTTGTATGGATTGGAGAACGTACCCGCCAGCTCGATGGAGCCCATGTGGAATTCCTGCGTGGAGTACACAACCCCCTCGGCATGAAACTCGGACCGAAACACGACATCGACGAAGTAAAACGGCTGATCAACGTCCTCAATCCAAAGAATGAAAAGGGACGACTGACCATCATCACCCGCCTCGGCAAGGATAATGTAGAGAAGGTACTGCCGCCGCTGCTGCGGGAGATAAAACGGGAGGGGATGCATGTGGTCTGGAGCTGTGACCCGATGCACGCCAACACCTACACCGCCAGTTCCGGTCATAAAACCAGAAATTTCAACGATATCCTCTCTGAGATCACCTGCTTCTTTGAAACCCACTGGGCAGAAGGAACAATTCCCGGTGGCATCCACCTGGAGATGACCGGCAACGATGTTACTGAGTGCACCGGCGGTGCCCATAATATTGTTGACGATGATTTGTCGCAGAACTACGAAACAACCTGCGATCCACGCCTCAATTCGGAACAGAGTCTTGAGGTTGCTTTTCAGCTTGCTGACATGATCCGCAGCTGACAGAGTAAAGGGTACCTTGAATA
>JBFHIO010000080.1:0-7019 GCA_041596435.1 Desulforhopalus sp.
CTCTCAGGGGATGCGGAGAATCCAGATCTCGCCGCTGTTCTGTTTACTCCCGGCACCCTCGGTGTCAATCTGAAGGTGCATGATCTGACGAGTGATCCGCACTGGGCCGGGCGTCTGCGCGGATACGATTTTGACCTTTCCGCGTGGATCAAACACTGTCCGCAGATTATCTTCAGCGGTGTGGACGGGGACGTAAAGGGTGATTTTCAGCATTACGAAGGGCATGCCATTTTCACTGCTGACTGGGAGCATCGCAAGAATCTCCGTCTCGAAGGGGATGTCAATGGGAACGCGGAAAAGATTGATATCTACAACGTCCTCCTTCAACGGGGGGAGTCGCAGGTTACCGCTGAGTCTATCTGGCTCTACTGGAAAGAGGGCTTTGCCTGGCGTGGTGATCTGCATGGGGAAAAGATTGATCCGCAAATGATTGTCTCCGAGCTTGCCGGTCGTCTGGATGGCCGGTTTAATACCCGGCTGAAGACCTCTGGAAAGATCCTTAACCATGTGGTGGAGGGAGAGGTCAATATCGCCGAACTGGACGGGAATATAAATAATCAACCGGTGTGGCTCAGCGGCGATATCCAGCTGGACAACGATTCTGTCTCCAGCGACAAATTGCTCCTGCGCAGTGGTGAAGTGGCTGGTGAGGCTGTGGTTGGCCCGGCCCGCTTTACGTGGGAAGGGGACGGCGGATGGCAGGCGAAGATTCTACTGAAGAAATTTAATCCCGGCTGCTTCTCCCCCTTGTTTGAGGGGATAGTCGACGGAGAACTGGAGAGCAGTGGTCTGCTGCCTTCCCGTTCAGACAAAAGTGCAGACAGTGACCACAGGAGTCTGCAGGCGGAGCTGCGGTTGAAAGAGCTCTCCGGCATGATACGCGGCAAAAAACTCAGCGGCAGCGGTGGGGTCAATTTTGCTGATGGCATCCTTCTCACTGATGGGTTCTCCCTTGCTCTTGGCAATTCGCAGCTGCATCTTACCAGGGGTAATGTTGCCACTACGGGCCGCGATTCGGGGAAAATTCTCCTGAAAGGCAGTTTTTCGTCACCGAACATCGGTGACTTCCTGCCCCGGGCAAAGGGCAGTCTGCAGGTCTCCATGGACGGCGGCGGGACGCTGGCCCGTCCGGATATTCGGGCAAAATTCAGTGGCAGAGGACTGGCGCAGGATGAGTTTTCTCTGGGGGCTGTTGACGGCAGTGTTCGTCTCGACGGGGTGAAGAAGGGTGTGGTGAGTGGCACCCTGCGCGCGATGAATGTGAAAAACGGCAGGAACCGGATCGGCGAGATTGCTGCCGATCTTGCCGGCCGCATTGATCAACATACGCTCTCTGTTCGTCTCACCGAAGGAAATTTCGGCGGGAACAGTTTCTCCTCCTCTCTGGCAGCTGAGGGTGGTTACGACCTCGCGGAGAAAAGGTGGAAAGGTGTTCTGGCCGGCGGCAGACTGGAGCGGCCACAGGAGAAGACTCTGCCCCTCCTCGTGCAGCAGGGCAAAGCGCAGCTCTCCCTGGGAGGTACGGGTGCCTCTTTCGGCAGCTTTTGTCTCACCGGGGCGCCGGGAGACGTCTGCATCAGCGGAAAGATGGACAGTACAATGGAAGAAATGCAGGCGGGGAACGTGAGTAACGCCCACTGGCAGACCTCGCTGGACATTGCGAAGCTGGACCTCGGAAAACTCGCAGAGGCCCGCAACCCTTTGCTTCTCACCGGCATCCTCTCGGGCACAGCGCAGCTCTCTGGAGAAGGGAGTGTTCCGCAGAGCGGAAGCTTTACCCTGAATCTCCCCGAGGCAAAGTTCAAGCTGAAGGGTGGTGCGGCAGACGGAGAGACTCTTGTTTTCAAGAATACCCGTTTTAACGGCAGCCTCACCACTGGTATGCTGCAACTCGCTGGAAACAGCGAGCTGGGAGTCAACGGTCTCTTCACCTTCGATCTGAACGCTGGCGGAATCGACGACATTGATGACTTTTCAAAGTTTGCCACTCTGCCGCTCTCCGGCACACTCTTGGTGAACAATTTAAAGGTCGACATGCTCGGAGCTCTGCTCCCCGAAGGCCAGCCCGTGGGCAGGCTCTACGCCGATTTTGCTCTCAGCGGCACCGGCCGCGACCCGATGCTGAAGGGAGATGTGCGCCTTGATGGCAGCGTTGGTGTGCTCAACCGGGGCATTACCCTCACCGATGTGGGGGGCTCCGTCTCCGCCGATCGTAACGGCATGCGAGTGGATGGCAGGGCCCGTTCAGGCAAGGGACAGGTGAAGGTGAGTGGCAGCCTGAAATACCTGCCTTCTTTCTCAGGCCTGCTCTCCATTACAGGAAAGGATTTTACCGCCGTTTCCCAGCCGGAATATACCCTTGTGGTTAATCCCGATCTGAATTTTCTGTTTAATGAGAAAGGGGGACGGCTCAGCGGAAAGGTGGCGGTTTCTGCCGGCGAGGTGGATCTGAACAGATTCACTCCCTCTGTCTCCGCTTCTGAGGATGTTGTGCTGGTGAAGAAGAATGGTGCAAAGGAGACCGGCTGGCCGGTTTCTCTTGATGTGGATGTGGCATTGCAGGATGCCGTCAAGGTGAAAGGATATGGCCTTTCGGGGATGCTTGGCGGCAACCTTGTGGTCCGCCGGGAACCTGATGAGGTCTTTACCGGCAAGGGGCTGCTGCAACTGAAAAAAGCGAAGGTCTCCATGTACGGACGGACACTGGATCTCAAACGGGGAAATATCACCTTTTCCGGTGGACCGATTGACAATCCTGGTATTGACATCCGTGCCCAGAAAACGCTGACGGATGAAAAGGCTCTCGGCGAGGACTATACCGTGGGGATAGATGTTTACGGGCTGGCGCAGAGCCTGCAGTATAACCTTTTCTCCTCTCCGGTAATGACTGAAACAGAGATTCTCTCCTATCTTATCCTCGGTCATTCCCTTGCCGGTGCCGAGTCTGGAGATGAGAGCCTTCTTGCCACCGTGGCAGGCAAGCTCGGGCTGGCTGGTGGTTCACGGCTGTTTGGTGATCTTGGCAGTCTTTTATCCATTGACGATGTTCATCTGGAGGGCAGTGCCAGTAAAGAGAACATCTCCCTCGTGGTGGGTAAACGCCTGACGAGGGACGTGTATGTCGGCTATGATGTGAATATGTTCAGCCAGGTTGGCGAGTTCTGGATTCGCTACAGCATGAAGCACGGCTTTTCGGTGGAAACGCACAGCTCTTCAGAATCCACCGGTGCGGACATCCTTTTCACCTTTGAGAGGTAAGATGCCGTGAAGGGAGCGGGAAGTTAAATCTCTTCGAATCGGCCCGCTTCACGGTTTTTGCGCACTCTGGCACCGTCGAAGATGCGGCCGTTCATGGCGATATAGACGCCGGGGGGAAGAGACTGCACTGCACCAAGGGCACAGCCGATGTTGAAAATGGCATCGGTGGCGGCAAAGAGTGCGGGCAGCAGGGCGCCGGTGAGCACCACGGTCTTCTCTTTTGCGACGCCCCGGGCGATGAGATGGGCGGCGGTCTCCGGCATGGTGTCTGTCCCGTGGGTGATGATAATACGGTGACAGGGGTCTGCGTCCACTGCGCGGGCGATCAGCTCGCGGTCTTCATCGGTGAGGTCAAGGCTGTCCTTGCGCATCAGGGAGTGAATGGTGCAGGGCACCTGCAGGTTGAACGGTTTAAGTAAATCAATGGCGTTGGGCGGGCCGACTTCATATTCGCTTTTGGCGTCGAAGTAGATCTTGTCAATGGTTCCGCCGACGGCGATAAAAGAGATGTTGTCCATGTTTTCCTCACAAAGATTGAAGGGAACATTGCATAACCAGTCTTTTGTCCATTTTCTTCGTTACAGTCAAAAATTTATCCTCAGAATATCAATTATATGCCTGTGGTAAATTTATTCCTGTGCCTCGAATATGAACAAAATACAAGGTTATTCAAGGTTCTCCGGGGTGTTCTTAATAGTATTTTTCTGAAAATTGACAATAACTGTAAATCTTCTCACAGAGTTGCACAATGAGCGAAAAAGAGACCACAATTCTTGTTGTTGACGACGATCAGGCGCACCGTTATATGCTCTGCTCCATGCTCAGGACGTGGGGATGGCGGACGGTGGAGGCTGACGATGGCGTTACCGCTGTCGCTGCCGTGGAGAACCACACCTACGATGCCGTGCTGATGGATGTACGCATGACAAAGATGGACGGCCACACTGCCTTCCGCCATATCCATGAAATGCACCCGGAACTGCCGGTGGTTATTATGACTGCCTACTCTACGGTGGACGACGCCGTCGAGGCGATTCGCCAGGGTGCCCACGACTACCTTACCAAACCGCTCGACTTTGAACGCCTTCGCCTTGCCCTTGCACGGGCGGTGGATCTGCGGCAGGTGCAGTCCCGCCAGAAGGAAAAAGGTGGCCGTGAGGAAGAGCAGGGGATGCTTGATACCCGAATCATCGGCGAATCTTCGAGGATACAGGATCTGCTGGAGATGATCAGTTATGTCGCCCCCACCGAGGCCTCGGTTTTGATCTGTGGAGAATCCGGCACCGGTAAAGAGCTGGTGGCTGAGACCCTGTGTCGCAACAGCGAGCGCTGCAACGGGCCCTTTGTCACCGTCAACTGTGCGGCGCTGGCCGAGGGTGTTTTAGAGAGTGAACTCTTTGGCCATGAGAAGGGCGCCTTCACCGGTGCTGACAGACGGCGCGAAGGAAAATTCGTCCAGGCTGACGGCGGCACGCTTTTTCTGGATGAGATTGGTGAGACCACCCAGGCAATGCAGGTGAAACTTCTGCGGGTATTGCAGGAGCGTGAGCTGCAGCGGGTGGGCGGCAGTGAGATGGTGCAGGTGGATGTGCGCATCCTCGCCGCCACCAACCTTGATCTGGAGAAGGAAGTGGCGGATGGCAATTTTCGCGAAGACCTCTACTATCGTCTCAACGTGGTCATGCTTACCGTCCCGCCCCTGCGGGAGCGGGGCGATGATATCGAATTGCTGGCGCGCTTTTTCGCCGAAAAATATGCGAAAAAAAACCGCCGTCAGCTCGATGGCATCAGCCCGGAGTGCCTGAACATGCTGCGCAGCTGGTCATGGCCGGGCAACGTGCGCGAGCTGGAAAACGCCATCGAACGCGGCATCATCCTCATGCGCGGTACTGAGTTGACGGAGAAGAGCCTGCCATTGACCGTGCAGCGCGGAGGCAGCATAGCCGCAGCGCCAGCCGCTGGCACAGCCACCCTCGAACAGGCCGAGAAGCGTTTTATCCTGAAGACCCTGGAAGAGACCGGGGGCAATAAAAGTGAAGCGTCAAGACGTCTCGGAATTACCCGAAAGACTCTGCTCAACAAGTTGAATCGTTATGAAGAGCAGGGGTGAGAGGTCTTTTTGAGTGATACAGCGATCTCGCTTTTCTGTAGTGTAATAACTGTATAGCCTGTGGTTGCTACAACCACTTACATTGGCCCGCCCCTCGTTCCCCTTAGTTCTTTTCAGTAGTTGAATATATCAAATTTTAGACTACTTGCATAAAATTATAAAAATTCTCGAAGGGTCAATGTTGACTCTTCGAAGTGATTATGTAATCTAAATTTACATGGCCTGATTACATTTCATTATATCCATCATATTCTCTGCTTTTTCAATACACGGCATTGCCTGCTCTATACGTTGGATATTTTCTTTAAATTCTGAAAGAGTTTGTTCTTTGGTGCTTTTATCCCATATGATCGGATCTTCATCGTCGCTAAAATCTTCATCTAATCCTAGTTGTGTGGAAAGTTTAGATGCGTTTTTACCGCATCGATCAGCATCTTTTTGGGAAGAGGCCCTTTTCAGGCAGTTCTCAAGCTTTTTCATCACTTGCAGCATTTTTGGCATCTGATCTTTTTGTTGCTGAAACTGGGCTTGAGCTTGGGGTGAATTAAGCACTTGCTGTATAAGCATGGCCCCTTGTTCTGCCTCAGTCATACTGGAATCTGTACTGTTGGCCTGGGCCATAAGCGGTATCAAAACCAGGATAGAAAGTAGTGTTAGAATTTTCACAGCTCGTGTCATCGGATAGATCCTCTTTTGTGGGGTTATTGGAAGAAGAACAATATAAAAAAAATAATGCATAAAAAATACGTTAGCTAAGTCCCTAAATTTAGTCAACAAACAAATTTATTTCATAAAACAGAATGGAAGAGGCTGCGATACTGTCGTTAAATGAAGAGTTTTGCGCGATTCTTGTCAATGCAGTCGGCAAGAATCGTAAGTTAAACAGCGCGATGATCACGCCGTTCAAGCAGGCATCATGCTGAGTTTTAAATGCCTGATTCTACCTTTAATTCTAACTAATTACACCATTGCGATTCACAAGGAACTCCATCATGATTCCCATCAATTTTTACATTGGGACAGTTCTTCAAATAGAATCTTGCTTCTTTACATGATGTCATTTGACTGCAATACTGTTTACCTTTACATTGAAAACCTGAGAAATCTTCTTTAACAAGGCTTACCGGTAGAGACTCAACTACTTTTGCTGACCATGCAGGATATTTTTTATATGCCACAACAATCAGAATTAATATTATGGATAGGAGGATAAGCTGATTAACAACACCGCTTTTTTTCTTTTGTCTTGTCGCTTTACCTCGAGTTCGTTTTACAGTTACACCTTCTATTAACGCATTGATGGCTTTATTCTTTCCGCCTTTTTCTGTAACCAAATCAAAGAAAATTATATCATTTTCCAGAGGTCTTCTGGACATCGTCCTTAACTCAGAAATATGTATAAAGATATCTCCTTTTACTTTTGGCGATTTTATAAACCCAAAACCTCGATCTTCATTCCATCTGATCAACTTCCCTTTTGTCTTCATCTTTTTAATGTGTAATGCTAAGGCTCACAGGTGCCGACCTCGTGTAGAGGTCGGCATCCTTGTGCAGCCGCTTGTTATGGGTATTTTCGTTTAACAGACTTTTGGCTGATATTCAATAGTGAAATGCCAGCCATATCGCGTTTCCGAAATTCAATTAAATAAAA
>JBFHIO010000081.1:0-7015 GCA_041596435.1 Desulforhopalus sp.
TTTACACCGATGTTCGCCAGTTTAACAGCCCTCTGTCTGCAGACCGCTGCCGATTCTGAGAAGCTCAAGGGGCTCGGCCTCCCGACAGAACGCCTGCATACCCTCGGCAATCTCAAATTTGACACCGTGCAACAAGGGAACAAAAACAGCGCCGTGCTTGAGGATATCAGTCGACTGTTACCTGCAGGGCGCACCATCTTTATCGCCGGTTCCACCCATCCAGGAGAAGAGGAAATTCTACTGACGAGTTTTGTGCTCCTGAAAAAGGAGTTTCCCAAGTTGTTCCTGATTCTCGCCCCGCGTCATGTTACCCGAGCGGTAGAACTGCAAAAAATTTGTGCCAGAGCAGGCTTTCCAGCCGTACTGCGCACAGATGAAGAGAAAGCAAAGGATGTCTTGATTCTCAACACCATTGGCGAACTTGCCGCCTGTTACCTCCTTGGCGAAATATCATTTGTCGGTGGCTCACTGGTGAAAAGGGGGGGACATAATCCTATCGAACCCGCTCTGGCAGGTCATCCAGTTTTCTTTGGCCCGTCAATGGAAGATTTCAGTGAAATATCTGAAGATCTGCTGCGAGCAGGTGCCGCCACCACGGTGTGCAATGCAGAAGAACTGGCAAACTCCATGCGGCCCCTGCTGGTTGACAAACAGAAACGACACAAGACAGGCGAAAACGCCCGGCAATGTGTGCTCCGTCAACAGGGTGTTATTAAACGCCACCTTGACCTGATTCGTACCCTGTTGAACACGAAGCGGTGAAATATTTAGTTCTTCTTTCCCGTCACTACGCCCTTGTTTCATTTACTGCTGCCTTCATTACCGGCATTACGGCAGGCCATCACCAACCGCTGCCTGAGATATGGCTGAAGCCGGCTTTTTTTATTATTGCAATCCTCGCAACTGCAACCTGCGGGTATTTTATAAAGTCCAAGCGACAAAAACCTCCCTCCTGTCTCCCCCTGTATCTTCTTGCTTTTCTTCTCGGGGCGTTGTTCGTCTCGACAGCTCTGCGCCTGCCGACAAGCCCAAACGTGTTCTCTTCTTTCCCTGAAAAGCGGGATGCGGTAATTATTGGCACGATGCTGAAGATGGCACAGCAGAACGATCGCACAAGCTCGGCGGCCATTGAGTGCAGTGAGGTTCGTTTTGACAATAGTAATTTTCAGCCGGTGACAGGAAGGGCAGTCGTCAGCCTTGAAGGCCCATGGCCAGAGGATATTCTGCCGGGAGACAGTCTGATGGTTCGTGCCACCTTCAAACGGCCGCAAAGCTGGCGCACGCCAGGAACCTTTGATTACACCCGCTACCTTGCAACAAAGGGAATTGCCATCACCGGTTTCAGCCGTTCTCCACTCTTTTTCACAAGGCTGCCAGATGTTCAGCACTCTCTTTTCCAAAAGACAGTCTTCGCTGCCGAGCGCACCCGAGCCCGCCTCGCCAAAGCAATCAACACCTCCCTGTCCCCGGAGAATGCAGCGCTATTCCGCGCCCTTCTCCTCGGCGACCGCAGTGGAGTTGATGACCAGACGCTGGAAAACTTCAAAAAAGCGGGGGTACTGCATACTCTGGCCATCTCCGGCCTGCACCTCACCGTAGTTTCAGGACTCCTCTACCTGCTCTTTTACCTGCTGCTAAGCCAGTCAGAACACCTGTTACTCTTTTATCCCGTACACATTCTCGCATTCTGCGCAACCCTGCCATTCCTTGTGCTTTATGCCTTTCTCACCGGGCTTAACCCTCCCGTCCTGCGAGCCGTCGTAATGGCAATCGCAGTCACCTGCGCAGTGATCACACGCCGGGAGGGTTCATCAGCAACCCTGCTCGCCACAGCGGCTCTCGCCCTGCTGATATTCAACCCGCTGCAGCTCTACACGGCCTCATTTCAACTCTCTTTCCTTGCTGTCGCTGTAATATTTCTGTTTATCCCCCTCATGGGAAAAGTGGGACAAAAGCGCGTCACCCTTACAGCCACCTGGGCCGGCCGTATCGCCGCTGCATTTTTACTCTCCTGCGGAATTACGTTTTTCACTGCACCTGTAACCATTGTCCACTTCAATCGGCTGAGTACAATAGGTCCCCTCGCCAATCTGCTGATAGAGCCGTTCCTCTGCCTCATCACCCTGCCCCTCGGCCTGCTCGCCCTCCCTTTCCTCTACGCCGGGAATCCGGTAGGACCTCTGCTGTTACAGTTGGCCCGCCTGCCACTGGAACTTTCTACCTTTCTTGCAAAATGGTTCGCGTCTTTGCCCTGTGCTTCTTTTATCATCCCCGCCAAAGAACCCTGGTTTGCGACGGGCACCCTGCTCTTTTATATCGCCCTTGCCCTGCTGGCACTGGGAGCATTCTATAACCGCTGGAACCCGGCACAACGCCGACTGTCTGTCAGGTGCGCAGCCTTTCTCCCCGGACTGTTCCCCCTCGCCACAGCACCTTTTTTCTTTTTCCATCCACTGCCACATCATAACCGTGCTGTCTTTCTTGATGTGGGGCAAGGCAGCGCCACTTTTCTTGAATGGTCTGACGGGAGGCGGGTTCTTGTGGATGGCGGAGGCGGAATTTTCACCCGCGACATAGGAAAACGCGCCATTGCCCCTTTTTTCTGGGCTGAGGGCTTCTCCCAGATTGATGCAGTTGTTGCTACTCATTCTGATGCAGACCACACCCGGGGACTGCCCTTTATTATGCGAACTTTTCATCCAGAGGCACTCTACATAAGAGATTTACATGAAAAAAACAAACAGGTTGTCAGACTTAAAGAAGCGGCAATAAGCGCAGGCTGTAAAGTTTTCAGCCCTGCCACGGGAGACACACTTTCTAGCAGCCACCTTCTCTGTCTGTACAACTTTGGTCTTCCTGATAAAAGGGAAAAAAAGACCAAAAACCGCGGGCTGGTACTGCTCGCCCACTTTCAAAATGAGGAATTGCTCCTTCCCGGAGATATTGACAAAGAAGCGGAGCAGGTGCTGATCGATACGGAAAAAATTCATCAAATAAATCTACTGCTTGCGGCCCACCACGGGTCGAAGACATCCAACAGTGCAGAACTTCTCAGTGAGCTCAAGCCTCAACTTGTCTTCGTTTCCAATGGAGATCGACCTGGAATTTTTCCATCAACACGTTTAAGCAAAGAACTGAAGCGCAAGAATATCCCGCTTCTCGACACACGACACTACGGGACAATAGAGGTTGAATTTTTGCAGAAAGGGTGGCGGCTCTTTCACTGGCAGCGTCCGCATCAAAACCCTCTCCGCCCCCTGGAGAGAGTAGAAATCCTGCTATAACAGGAATCGAAAAGAAAAAAGCGCCGGAGACCCGGAAGGGCCACCGTCGCTCTATGTTGAGGACTTCTTAAAAAATATGCCGAAATCAGACTTCGGTGAAGTCCGAAGGCGCGTTTTTCAAGTATTTAAGGAAGCGGGATTTCTCAATACTGTTGGCATACCCCTCGTCTGCACTGATTCGTTTTTTCAGGAGAAGCTCTTCAATGGCATCATCCAGGGTCTGCATGCCATACTTTTTCCCCGTCTGCATGGAGGAAAGAATCTGGAATGTTTTCCCTTCACGGATCAGGTTTCGCACGGCAGCAGTGGCTATCAGAATCTCCAGAGCCGCACAGCGTCCTTTTACATCTACCCGCTTGAAAAGTGTCTGCGAGACAACGGCACGCAGTGCATCAGCAAGAGTAGAACGAACCTGTCCCTGCTGGTTTGCAGGAAAGATTTCAATCATCCGGTCAACTGTTTTCATGGCGTTGAGAGTATGCAGAGTCCCAAAGACAAGGTGACCTGTCATGGCAGCTTCCATGGCAAGAGAGATGGTTTCGAGGTCACGAAGCTCACCAACCATAATGATATCCGGGTCCTCACGGAGGGCTCCGCGCAGAGCAGCAGAAAAGCTCTGGGTATGCGTTCCAACCTCACGGTGATTGATAATACACTTCTGACTCTGATGAACAAATTCCACCGGATCCTCAATGGTGAGGATGTGGTCTTTGCGAGTTCTATTACACTCATCGACGATGGCAGCGAGAGTGGTAGACTTCCCCGAACCGGTTGGCCCGGTCACAAGAACAAGTCCTTTTGGCAACTGAGAGAGGCGAGAGATAACCTTTGGCAGGCCGAGTTGCTCAACGGTCATAATGTCGCTGGGAATCTCCCGGAAAACAGCTCCGACACCGTTTTTCTGCTGGAAATAGTTACAACGGTAACGGGCCATACCTGGAATCTCATACCCGAAATCCACATCACCGGTTTCCTCAAAGGTGCGGATTTTTTCTTCTGGACAGATTTCATATAACATGGCACGCAGGGCATCATTTTCGAGGCGCTTGAACTTTACCCGTTCCATATCACCACGGATACGCAGAACCGGCTGCTGCCCCGAAACCATATGAAGGTCGGATGCACCTTCATCATTCATCAATTTAAAAAACCCATCAATCTGTGCCATTAAACTTCCCCTCTGTAGTTAAATTATCTTTTCTGATTCTAAATAACACTCATAATATAACCATATGGACCATTATTTACCAACAGCAGGTATCCTTTCTGCTAAAAATTGCACAACCTCTTCCACATCATCCAATACCGTAAAGAGAGACAGATCTTTTTCTGCAATGTTCCCAGAGGAAAGCATTTTTTCCTTCAACCACTCCACCAGCCCGCCCCAGAATTCACTCCCGAAGAGAACAATGGGAAACGGTTCAATACGCTTAGTCTGAATAAGAGTTATAGACTCAAATATTTCATCCATGGAACCAAAACCGCCCGGCATGCAGACAAACCCCTGAGAATACTTCATCAACATTACCTTTCTAACAAAAAAATACTTAAAATCCATCGAAAAATTAGTATAGGGATTCGGCACCTGCTCATGGGGAAGGGTTATATTGAGCCCGACCGAGACACCTCCGCCCTCAGAAGCCCCTTTATTTGCAGCCTCCATGATGCCTGGACCTCCACCGGTAATAATGCCGAAACCGGCCTCTACAAGCCCCCGGGCAATCTCCGTCGCAAGCTTATAATACTTCTCCTCGGGCTTTGTTCGCGCAGAGCCATAAATGGTAATGGCCGTGGTATCTATGGAACCAAGACCATCAAATCCTTCAACAAATTCAGCAAGAATACGAAAAACACGCCAGGAATCACTGGCCTTCGCATTACTCAAGTCGTAAGTCGGATCCTTAACAATTTTTCCAAAAGATCTTTTCTTTATCACTTTTTTCTCCTGTTATATCTTTTACATATTTTTTTTGATTTTCAATTTTCAAACGGCAAAAGCTGCCCTCATACTACTCTTTAAAAAAAACTTGGCGACATGCTTTCAAGCCTGTCCTGGCAGCGTCGGAGATCACGCTTCCACGCTGTTCTGAATCAAGAATCCGCCGAAACCACCGCTCGGCTGAGCGCTTTTCCCCTGCAGCGAGGCAGAGATGAGCCATTTCAAGACGCCCTGCACTGCGCCAGCGCTTGCTCCGCATGCAGTCCGCAAGTTCACCTCGAGCCTCTGCAAATTGTCCTTCCGCCGCAAGGGCACGGGCATATATGATTCGATGTGCCCAATTCTGCGGTTCTATCTCCAGACTTTTCCGACAAAGAGCCAGAGCAACATCACTCCCCTCGCCAGTCTGCAGGTAGGTGTCACCAAGCAAAGCCATTGCGGCAGCGTCAAAACGATCGAAATTGAGCGCCTTCTGCAAATAATCCCGGGCGCGGCGAAATTCGCCAAGCCCGTGACAGGCCTCTCCGAGACGACTCCACACCCTTCCATTTTTACGCTGATCCGTATTTTTCTTCAGCCATTCGTTGAAATATTGATCGGCATCTGCAAAACGCCGGCAAAGACAAGCCGCGATCCCAAGCTGAAAAAGCAGATCCTGCAGCGTTTCTCCATCAATATCTTCACTCCCTTCGCGCCTGGAACTGAGTAAAGCTTTTTCAAAAGAAAGAAAGGCTGCCTCGCTCTCTCCCCTGTCATGCAGAGCAAGGCCAAGGTTGTAAAGTGCCATAAAGTTATCCGGGGCGAGACGCAGTGCCGCATTAAAACTTTCCATTGCAGAGGCTGTACGATTCATCAACGCCAGAGTCACCCCGAGGCTGTTCTGGAGATTGATTTCCTCCAGAACATCCCGATCAACAGGAGGCGAAGCAAGCCCACGACGATATTCCCGTACAGCCGAGAGAAGGTCACCATCTCCAAAATAGATATCACCACTGATATTGAGACTTGTCTGATCAAACTCCACCACACTGCTGCTGCCAAAGAAAGAGGCATGAATCAGTGCCTTACGGCAGTTCTGCAGGATTTCACTCTTTCGAAAATCATAAAAGGGGAAAGAGGCAATCCCCGCAGAGAGCGTTCGTCCCTTTTCCTCTCCTTTTTTCAGGAGCTGCCCTGCCAGTTTCATCGCCTCACTGTTTTTTGATACGGGAAAGAAAAACCAGGCAGAGCCAGAATCGTCGCTCATCACAGTAGAATCAACAAATTCTTCCTCAAAATCCGGCAGGAGGGCATTGTGATCATCTGCCTCAACCAGCAGTAGTTCAAATTGTTTTTCCTTTGCGGCGAGGCGACTGATCCTTCTACGCACAGCTGCCGATGCAGGAGCAAGTGGATGCCGGTCAGGCCAGGCCAGTTGCAACCAGGTACAAAAGCTGAAAGGCCCCCGTTTCTCAGCGTGCTGAAGGGCCGCCCAGGCTTCATTCAGCAGAGCCCGTCCCGCAGTGTGGTCTTCCCTGTTCGGGACGGCCTTTCTGCTGCTGCCAATATGAACCCGGCAACAGCCCTCTTTTTTCAACCAGGCAACCAGTTTTTTCTCGAAATCGTGGTTCCCGGGAATATCCATTGCAGGATCGGCAGAGAGAAGAAGCGCAAAGGTGAGCCCTCCTATATAATGGAGAGTGGTCCTGTCGGGGCCGAAGTCTCGCAGGGCACGGGCGCAGTGATCAAGGTACTGATGATTATAACGCCAGGTCTGACGGCGTCCTGGAAGTTCTACAAGAAGCAGGAAAAA
>JBFHIO010000082.1:0-7003 GCA_041596435.1 Desulforhopalus sp.
GCGCATGCAGGAGAAGGGCGTGGCTGCCGGAATTACCGTGGTGGACGATTACGGACATCATCCTACGGAGATTCTTGCCACCCTCACCGCTATTCATAAAGCATGGCCGGAGAAACGGCTGGTGGTTCTCTTTCAGCCCCATCGCTACAGTCGGACAAAGGCGCTGATGAAAGAGTTCCAGGTCTGTTTTCATCTGGCCGAGCTGCTGATCCTCACTGATATTTACGCCGCCTCAGAGAAGCCGATTGAGGGCGTAACCAGTGAAGCTTTCGTTGACGCACTGCGCAGCCACGGTCAGCGCAATGCCGTTTATTTAGGTGGAGTTGATACTCTTGCCGAGCGCCTGCGTCCCGAACTGAGAGCGGGGGATCTTGTCCTCACCCTTGGTGCAGGAAATATTGTTTGCGCAGGGGAGCAACTGCTGGAAATTCTGAAGGGGGAAGAATGAAATTTGATGACGCCATGAAAAAACGCCTGCAGCAGGGGCTCAAGGCTGAGGTTTATTATGATATCCCCCTGCGGGATTGGACCAGTTTTCGCATCGGTGGTCCTGCTGCAGCGATTGCTACGGTGGAAGATCGTGACGATGTTATCTGGCTGCTTAATTTCTGTGCAGAGGAGAATCTCCCCTGGTGCTGGATCGGTAGAGGGTCCAATCTGCTGGTGGTCGACGAGGGTTTTCCCGGAATTATATTTTCATCCGGCAAGTTTTTTGAAAAGGCTTCTTTCCAGGCAAAGCCAACAGGTCTTGAGGATGGGAAAAAACTGCTTTCCGCAGGAGCCGGAATTTCTCTGGCAAAACTCTCGTCCTTTTGCCTCCAGAATGGAGCCTCCGGTCTGGAGTTTGTCTCGGGTATCCCGGGAAGCCTGGGCGGAGCTGTGGTGATGAATGCCGGTGCCTTTGGTGGTGAGATGGCCCAGGTTGTAAGCCGGGTGGAGCTGATCTCTCGCAAAGGGAGCTTTTTTGCAGAGGGCAGCCAGCTCGATTTTGACTACCGGACATGGCCCTGGTATAAAAGCCTCGCCAGTGAAGCGGTGGTCGTCGGGGTTGAGATGACGCTGACGGCGGATGATCCGGAGACTGTGCGTGAGCGTTGCCGGGAGTTAGTCGCCTTGCGCAGGGGAACACAGAAAGTTTCTGATCCCAGTGCCGGCTCTTTCTTTAAGAATCCGCCGCAGAAGAGTGCGGGACGGCTGATCGATTCCTGTGGCCTTAAAGGCCTGCGTATTGGAGATGCGATGGTGGCAAAGGAACATGCCAATTTCCTGGTCAATGTTGGGAAGGCAAGTGCTGCCGATATGATTAAACTGATGAAAACTGTACAGGAAAAGGTCTTTGCGGAACTGGGAATTCGACTTGAGCCGGAAGTGCGTATAATTGGAGGTGAAGGCGACCTATGATCCGCCGAAAAAAAACATCACTGCTGAAATCAATTCTGCGCCGCAAAAAGCGAAAAGGGTTGTTGCGTCGCCGGGGCGTGAAGGTTCGTCGACCGGTGGTTCCAAAGCAGACTGGTGTTGCCCGGCAGAGTCGGGGGCGAAAGACGTACGATCTCCTGATTAAGACAATTTTTGGGCGTCAACGGAGTACGAAACCTGTCAATCGCGGCTTCAGGCCGGGGCGGATGCCGGTTACCCCGCATCCGAATTATCGCCTGCGCCTTGCAGGAATGGCTCTGGCTGGTGTGTGTGTTATATCCCTGGCGGGCTGGGGGGGGATGATGCTTTATGGTCAGGGACGGGAAGCTCTGTCCCGGCTGCTGGTGATTGAGGATGTGAATATAACAGGGGCCTGTGTTGTGCCGCGCAGCAGGGTTATGGATACACTGCAGGTGATTCGTCACAGAACCGGCATGTTTGATGTCGATACGGATCAGCTTGAGACGAAACTTGAGGCACTGCCCTGGGTGTGCCGGGCGGAGGTCTCGCGGGACTATCCCTCTACCTTGTCAGTGCAGTTACAGGAAGAGAATGCGGTCGCTCTGCTTCTTAAAGAGAGTGGTGGAGAAAGAAAGCTGTTTTATATAAATCATTACGGAAATGATTTCCAACCTGTGGCTGTTGGAGGCAGGATTGATTATCCGGTGATTACCGGGTTGAATTTGGTGAATGATAAGAAAGTCCGTGAGAAAAGCTGGCGGGATGTAATGGCCTTCCTCAAAAGACTTGGGCGGAATGATCCGCATCTGCCAGCCCATTCTCTTTCTGAAATTCATCTCACCGAAGATGGCGGGATTGTACTCTACCTGGTAGAATACCCGTTTCCCATTTATTTCGGTCATGGCGACGTAAACCGCAAGTACGCCCGCCTGATTAAGGTGCTCAAGCCTTTGTATGAGTTGGAGAAAGGACAGAAGCAGATAGAAGAAATAGAATATATCCAGATGGAATATCTGGAAGATAAAATTCTTGTGGCAACACTCGATTCAAAACAGGCTGGAAGATAATGTCTAACGATCTGGAAATCAGTATTAACGGAGACTCGCCCAATAACCAGGGCAAAGGGAATCAACCTGAGAAGGATGAGAACGTGAAGAGTGTTCAGACCGAGGTGGAAGTCTCCGAAGAGGAGGTGCAGGAGTATGGTGAGCTGGTGGTCGGTCTTGATATCGGCAGCACCAAAATCTGCTGCGTTGTCGGAGAGTTTCATGGTGAGGAAATTGAGGTTCTCGGTGTGGGGATTGCTCCCTCTCATGGTTTGCGCAAGGGTATTGTTGTCAATATTGAATCGACTGTCGCGTCTATCCGCGAGGCAGTCCGTCTGGCGGAGGAAGATTCTGGATATGACCTGACCGGACTTGAGGTCTATGTCGGTATTGCCGGCAACCACATTCGCGGCTTTAACAGCCCGGGGATAATCGGAGTTAACCGTGAGATTCGTCCTTCAGACATGAGTGCGGTTATTGATGCTGCTAAAATGGTGAAGATTCCAGAGAATCAACAAATTATCCACGTCCTTCCCCAGGAGTTCATGGTGGATGAGCAGGTGGGAATTCAAAACCCCGTGGGAATGACCGGGGTGCGTCTTGCCACTAATGTTCATATTGTTACGGCGGATGTCGCGGCTGTGCACAACCTTGTTACCTGTTGCCGTCAGGCAGGACTGGAAGTTGCGGAATTGGTGCTGGAGTCCATTGCGTCCTCAAGTGCGGTGGTGAGCCGCGATGAGATGGAAATGGGGGTTGCACTGATTGATATCGGCGGAGGTACTTCAGATCTCGCTGTACTTAAAGGTGGCAGCATTCGCCACACTGCTCAGGTGAGCCTCGGTGGCGGCAATCTGACCAGCGACATTTCGGTTTGTCTGCATACGCCCATTCAGGATGCGGAGAATCTTAAAGAATTATATGGCGGTGCTATTTCCTCAGTGGTGAAACCTTCCCATGTCGTCCCGGTCCCGATGGTTGGTGAGCAGGACCCAAAACAGGTTACGCAGAAGATGCTGGTAGAAATCCTTGAAGCAAGAACCAAGGAGATCCTCGATATTATGAAAAGTGAGCTTGAAGAATCCGGTTATCAGCAGAAAATCAACGGCGGCATTATTCTGACGGGAGGCACTGCGCTGCTGCATAATATTGATCGCCTGGCAGAGCAAATTTATTCTTTGCCGGTCCGTATTGGCGTGCCTGTCGGCCTGACTGGCAGGAGCGAAATGCTCAACGATCCGCGATGTACTACGGCAGCAGGACTGCTGATCTACGCAAAAAAAAGACAGAATGAAGTTGCACGGCCGGAAGGAGGTTTGTTTGCACGTATTAAAGAGTGGTTTCGCAGTATTCTTTGACAGCGTTTATTCTTTTAGCAACTGTGCGCAAATGATATAATTAGAAAAAAAGATAATAAGAAATGTCCGATAAAGCATTCTTCGCCTCCGTCATGGGGGTGGCGTGCGGGGAATAATACCAGGGGGAAGCATATGTCATTTTCAAATATTCAGATCAAAAATATAGCTCCGGCGACACGGCTGAAGGGCGAAGATTCGGGTGGGAACGCTTTTCGGGCGGTTGAGCCTAAAGAGGTGGCGGTAGCCACTGTGAAGGTTATCGGCGTAGGTGGCGGCGGTGGGAATGCCATTAATACAATGGTTAGAGATAAAATCGCAGGTGTCTCCTTTATCGCGGCAAATACTGACAAGCAGGCGCTGGATCGTTCTTGTGCTGATATCCTGCTGGCCATAGGCGGAAAAGAGACGAGAGGTCTTGGTGCTGGCGCGGATCCTGAAAAGGGCCGCAATGCTGCGATTGAGTCCGAAGACGATATCAGAGCAGTTCTGGAAGGCAGTGAGATGGTCTTTATCACTGCGGGACTCGGTGGCGGAACGGGAACTGGAGCAGCTCCTGTTGTCGCAAAAATAAGTAAAGAAATTGGTGCCTTGACGGTAGCCGTTGTCACCAAACCATTCGGTTTTGAAGGTCAGAAGCGGATGAGAAATGCCGAAAAGGGCTGGGCGGAACTGAAGGAGAACGCCGATACCATTATTACGGTACCGAATGATCGTCTGCTCGCTGATATGGAATCCAACGCTAAACTTGGTGACATGCTGGCCAAGGCGGACCATGTCCTCTATCAGGCAGTGAAAGGGATCAGTGACCTTATCAACTCTCCCGGACTTATCAATGCTGACTTTGCCGATTTGCGGACTGTCATGCGGGAGAAAGGCCCTGCAGTCATGGGGACTGGTGAGGCAAGTGGTGAAGATCGGGCTGTCAAGGCTGCAAGTATGGCCATCGATAATCAGCTTCTTGAAGATGCCGGGATTGACGGTGCCAAGGGTGTTCTGATTAACGTTTCTGCCGCGGAAGAGACCTTTGGCATGCGTGAGTTGAATCTCGCCGCGTCCCTTGTGGCGTCCAAGGTGGATGAAGATGCCACCATTATTACGGGGGCGTTGTATGATAACTCTCTTGGAGATGTCATGCGGGTGACTGTTGTCGCTACCGGTATCGGCGACAGGATGGAGCCAATGGAACCTGTGACGATCACCACACAGGCCCGACCTAATGCCAGTGGTGTTAACCAGGTAGAACATCCGGTTCCGGCAAAACCGACTCTGGCACCTGCTAATCCGCGTAACCGGAAGGGACTTTTTGCTGCGGGGATGGGAAGGAAGAAAAATATCGGTTCTTCAAATCCTCCTTCCAAATCTGCCAGAGATGACGACTGGAACAACAGCGAAGAACTTGAAACCCCACCTTTTCTCCGGCGCAGAGCAAACTGATGCATGAGGCTCTTCCTCCGGGCGTATCCCCTGAAGGTCCGCAATTTTTCTGAATTGCGGACCTTCTCTGTTTTCTAAGAGGTGTTCTATGAGAGGGCAGGCTTCCACTCCCCCGCTTTCTGTGTCTCCTTCGAAAAAAGAGACCGACGAATCCGAACTCGGATCTTTTAAACTGGTTAAATATTTTTCCTTTTCCAGTCTGGGCGTTATTCTTGCGTGTGCATTCCTGCTCTCCTGGCTTATCTCAAACAATGCACGTACTGTCATGCTGCAGCAGAATGAGGAAAACTCCCGTCTGCTCGCTGAAAATATCAATCAGCAGGTTTTTCGCCGCTTTGTGCTTCCTGCTGTCATTCGCTTTGGAGATATCTCCCTGCGCAATCCGGAACAGGCTGAGATGCTCGATTCTGTTATTCAAAGTACCATTCAGGGCTTGAAAATTGAATCCGTCAGTATTTATGACTCCGGTATGAATATCATCTCCTATTCCACGGAAAAGGGAAGGGTTGGGAAAAAGGATGCGGGGGGGCAGGAGTACTATGCTGCGCTCTCCGGGGAGCCGTCCTCAACGCTTGCTTATACCGGTTCGGTTCTCAGTCTGATGCATATCACAGGAGAGGTCAGTTGTGTGCTTAACACCTTTATCCCCTTCCACCAGCTCGTTCGTGATGGGGTTGAAGGAAAGAATATTATGGGGGTTATTGAGATTCAAAAAGATCTTACCTCAAGTTACGCTCATATCATCCGTTTCCAGGGTCGTATTATTATTGTCTCACTGCTTCTCATGGGAGGACTTTTTCTGGTGCTGCGCAGTATTGTCTCCCGTGCCGGAGATAAACTGGAGAAACGTGCTGAAGAACGACAAAAACTCAAGGAGAAACTGGATCGGGCGGAGCGACTTGCTCATCTCGGCACTATGATTGCGATTGTCAGCCATGAATTGAAAAGTCCCCTTGGCATTGTTCACAGTACTGCGGAAATTCTTGAAAAAAGGATGAGAAAGATTGCGCCGGGAAGTGAGGACCTGGCTGCGATTATTGTCAAGGAGACAGAGCGCCTGAACAATATTGTTCTCGAATTTCTCGACTTTGCCCGGCCGCAAAATATGCGCATTGAAAATGGGGATCTCAATATTACCCTGCGCAAGGTGCTGGAGTTTATCCAGCCAGAATTGAAGAAAAAGGGAATCTCACTGGTAACCAATCTTGATCCGGCCCTGCCTTTGTTGAGGTTTGATGCGGATATGATGTATCGGGCGCTGCTCAACATCACTGTGAATGCCGTACAGTCAATGCCGGGGGGCGGAGACCTTATGGTTACCACCTGGAGGGAGGGGGACAGGGTCGAACTCTCGGTGGCTGATACGGGGGAGGGGATGCCTGAGGAGGTTCGGAAAAAAATTTTTCAACCCTTTTACACAAAAAAGAGAAAGGGTACCGGCCTTGGTCTCGCCATTGTTGGAGGCATTCTGGAGAGACATGGCGCGGAGTGCCGTGTAGAAAGCAGCGAAGGAGAGGGGACAACCTTTGTTATTTCTCTGCCAATAAAGTGGAAATTGGTTGAATCTCCCATTGCATAGTTTTGTTCATATGTGTAATAATTGAAAATTAATTTTTCCGTACACCAATATGAGAAGGCTGCTGTGAGCAAAAAAACAGCCTGCTGTGTGAGATGATGCGTTTGTATGGCCGATACGGAAAGTATAATATTTTTTTGTTTAATGATGAATTAAAAAAGTGATGCAGGTTATAGTGATTGCTATCAATATTGGTAGTGCTACTATGA
>JBFHIO010000083.1:0-6986 GCA_041596435.1 Desulforhopalus sp.
ACAGCCGTGCCCGTACAGAAGCTGCACAAATTCTTGAATCCCTCTAATTCTTCTCCTGAGTCTTATGACTACTCTGATTGCGTTTATAATTGTTCTTGGTGTTCTTATCTTCATCCACGAATTGGGGCATTTCCTTTTTGCCAAAATGGCGGGGGTGCGGGTTCTTAAGTTTTCCCTCGGTTTCGGACCGGTTCTCGCCAGTAAAACCATAGGGGAGACAGAATATGCCCTCTCTGCAATACCTCTTGGTGGTTTTGTCAAAATGTTTGGTGAGAATCTGGATGAGCAGAATATTTCCGAGGCTGACCGCGATGCGTCTTTTATTTACAAACCTCTGTGGAAGCGTTTTCTCATTGTTCTTGCCGGGCCGCTCTTTAATTTGATCTTCCCCATTATTCTCTTTTTTGGCGTTTTTCTCGCCGGTGGAGTTCCTTCCGGGGTCAATATGTATGCTGAAGTCGGGGGACTGGTGAAAAGTTCTCCTGCTGATCGTGCGGGGGTTCAAGAGGGAGATCTCATCCGTGAAATTGATGGAACCCGCATTGAAAAGTGGAATGATGTGGTCAAAACGGTGGGGGAAAGCAAGGGGACAACGTTAGATTTTATCCTTGAACGGGATGGGAAACAGGTTGAGCTGAATATCACCCCGGAAAAAGAGATGACGCGGGATATCTTCGGCAAGGAAGCAGGTGAGCGCTGGCTGGTGGGCATTAACGGACGGTCCGATGTCATTTATAAACGGGTTGGTCCGGTGGATTGTCTGAAGGAAGCAACCCTCAGTACCTGGAACATCTTTACCCTCATCCTGAAGGGGATGGAGCAGCTTGTGCTCGGGAATGTACCGGCGTCTCAACTCGGTGGCCCGATTCTCATTGCCCAGGAGGCCGGTAACAGACTGCGGCATGGCTGGGGAGAGCTTGCCTTCTTTATGGGGCTGATCAGTATAAACCTTGGTATCCTTAATCTGCTGCCCATTCCTGTACTCGACGGTGGGCACCTGATGTTTTTTACCATTGAGGCAATCATCCGCAAACCGCTTAATGAGAAGGTAATGGCTTGCGCTCAGCAGATCGGTGTCGGTTTGCTTGGTACTTTGATTATCTTTGCTTTTTATAATGATATTATGCGGTTGATCAGGTGAATTGTGTGAAGATTCTTTCTTTTGACACTGCAACGCCATTCTGTACTGTTGCTCTTACTGAAGGTACCATTCGGCAGGGCCAGGTGCTTGCCTCATTGACCTTCAGAGGGCTCACTCACTCGCGACGGCTGCTTTCCTCGGTTGACAGACTGATGCAGGGGCTGGAACTCGGCTGGGCCGATCTCGACGGCGTGGCTGTTGGTTTCGGACCGGGAAGTTTCACGGGACTGCGTATTGGCATGGCCACAGCCAGAGGGTTGACCTTTTCTGCTGGACTGCCATTGCTCGGCTGCTCAACCCTTGAACTGGTCGCGGCCGGAGCGGGGGCACATTTGCCGGGAGAGCGGATCTGTGCGGTACTGGATGCCCGTAAAAAAGAGGTCTATGCCCAGTGTTTTGAGCTTGAAGATGGCCGAATTCACAGGTGTGAAGAACCTGTGGTTCTTTCCCCCCTTGAGCTGGTGTCCCACCTTGCCGGACCTGTTCTCTTTGTCGGAGATGGCGCGGTCCTCTACCGTGAACTTCTGATTCGCGAACTGGGGGAAAGGGCGCGTTTCGCCCCTGCATGGTGCAACCATCCTGCCGCTGAGGTTCTCGGTTTTCTCGGTGCTGAACAGCTTGAAGCAGGAGAGAAGGTCGCGGGGGCAGATAATGCGCCACTCTATATCCGCAAGTCGGATGCTGAACTTAATCTTGCACAGAAGAGGAAGTAATGATAACGCGACGCGCAACAAAGGAGATTTCAGTTGGTCCGGTGAAAATCGGTGGCGACAACTTTATCTCCGTACAGTCGATGACCAATACCGATACTCGCGATGTGGATGCCACTGTCGCCCAGATCAAACGTCTTGAAGCTGCCGGTTGTGATATTATCCGGGTAGCTGTCCTTGATGAAGAGGCGGCCGCAGCCATTCGAGCAATTCGTGATGCCATTTCCATTCCCGTGATCGCCGATATCCATTTCAAGCATCGTCTCGCCATTGCTGCCATGGAAAATGGTGCCGATGCCATTCGCATCAATCCCGGCAATCTTGGCGGGGAAGAGAAGACCAGGATGGTGGTGGAGGCTGCAAAAATGCACCGTGTTCCCATCCGGGTGGGAGTTAACAGTGGTTCTATTGAAAAGGATCTCCTGGAGAAATATGGTTACCCTGATGAAAAGGACAGCAGTGCACTGATTGAGAGTGCTCTGCGTAACGTTCGTCTGGTAGAAAAGTATGGCTGGGATCAAATTAAGATCTCTATTAAATCTGCAGACGTCCTCACCACTATCAACAGTTACCGCCAGCTTTCTGCTGCCACCGACTATCCGCTGCATATCGGCGTAACAGAGGCAGGTGGACTGATTGCCGGGACGGTAAAATCGAGCATTGCTCTCGGCATGCTGCTCGCTGAGGGCATTGGTGATACCCTGCGTGTTTCCCTTACCCGTGATCCGGTTGAGGAGGTTCGGGTTGGCTTTGAGTTGCTGCGTTCTCTGAAGATTAGGGTCCGTGGCCCCGAGCTGATCTCCTGCCCGACCTGCGGTCGAACCCAGATTGACCTTTTCAGCCTCGCCGAAGAGGTTGAGTGGATAGTGCAGACTATGGAGAGTCCGTTGAAGGTGGCGGTGATGGGCTGTGTTGTGAATGGTCCGGGAGAGGCCAAACAGGCTGATATAGGTATCGCCGGAGGTAAAGGATTCGGACTCATCTTTAAGAAAGGCGTTATCTGGAAGAATGTTCCTGAGGATGAACTGCTCAATGTTTTTGTCGGTGAGCTTCGTAAGATGGACAAGGAATATAAAAAGAGGGGGTGAGGCTTTGCCTGCCCGCTATAAATATTTTACAGGAAGCAATTATGCGATATTCAGAAACCCTGCTCCCCACCCTGAAAGAGACTCCCGCCGATGCCGAGGTTATCAGCCATCAGTTGATGCTGCGTGCCGGTTTCATCCGTAAACTTACAGCCGGAGTGTATTCATACCTGCCGCTTGGTCTCAAAGCCATCCGCAAGGTAGAGAACATTGTTCGTGAAGAGATGGACCGTGCCGGAGCCCAGGAGCTGCTGCTGCCGATGGTGCAGCCTGCCGAACTCTGGCAGGAGACCGGTCGCTATCAGAAATATGGCCCGGAGCTGTTGCGTTTTAAAGACCGGCACGAACGTGAATCATGTCTCGGACCGACGCATGAAGAGGTTATAACAGATCTGGCTCGTCGCGAGATTCATTCCTGGCGCGATCTGCCGATTAATCTTTACCAGATTCAAACAAAATTCCGTGATGAAATCCGGCCGCGTTTCGGCCTGATGCGGGGCCGCGAGTTTATTATGAAAGACGCCTACAGTTTTGACGTGAGCGACGAGGCGGCCCTGCTTTCCTATCAGAAGATGTTTGATGCCTACAAACGTATCTTTACCCGCTGTGGATTGGATTTCCGCGCCGTGCAGGCCGATTCCGGCGCTATCGGTGGTAATTATTCTCACGAATTCATGGTGCTGGCTTCTACGGGTGAGGATACCATCGTTGTCTGTAATGATTGTGATTACGCTGCTAACATGGAAAAGGCTGAGGTTGCAGCACCTGCTGCAGCCAACGATGATGCACCTCTGGATCTCGAAAAGGTGGAGACCCCTGGTAAACGCAAGGTTGTCACAGTCTGCGAATTTCTCGGTATCAAGCCGCAGCAACTGGTGAAGACCATGGTGTACCGGGTGGAGAAAGGCGAGGACGTTGAGTTCGTTGCTGTCTGCCTGCGTGGTGACCGGGAAGTTGAGGAAGTGAAGTTGAAGAATCTGCTCGGTGCCTCAGAGCTTGAACTGGCAGAAGACAAGGCGGTATTCGACGCGACTGGTGTGCCCACCGGGTATCTGGGACCTGTAGGAATCAGGATTCGACTTGTTGCTGATCAGGAAGTGGCAGTCATGCGCAATTTCTACGCCGGTGGCAATGAAAAGAATGTTCACATGAAGAACATAAACTGCGGCCGTGATTTTACTCCGGAAGCGGTCGCAGACCTGCGCCAGATCACCATCGAAGACCCCTGCCCGCAATGCGGCGGCAGGCTCAGTCTCACCGAGGGCATTGAGGCCGGGCATGTTTTCAAGCTCGGTACCCGTTACTCTGAGTCCATGAATGCCACCTTCCAGGACAGTGAAGGACAGGAGAAGCCTCTGGTCATGGGATGCTACGGTATAGGTGTTACCCGTGTGGTGGCAGCAGCCATAGAACAGAATCATGACAAGGATGGTATCATCTTCCCCATGCCTATTGCGCCGATGCAGGTGGTAATCGTTAATCTCGGGACCGATGATGAAGAAATTACCGATGCGGCGGAAAATCTCTATGCTGAACTGCAGGCCGAAGGAGTTGAAGTACTGCTGGATGACCGTGAGGAGCGGCCTGGAATCAAGTTCAAGGATGCTGATCTGCTCGGTATTCCCTGGCGGATTACCGTGGGACGCGGTTTTAAAAAGGATGGTAGTTTCGAGTTGCGCAATCGCCGCAGCGGCGAGGTGGAGTCTCTTGCCCCTGAAAGTGCGGCCAAAGAGCTGAAATCCCGTATTGTCAGAGAGTTGCAGATCGACTGAGAGAATGAGTTATGAGTGAGTATTCCGAAATAACGGAGCTTAAAGTTCTGCTCGGCACCTACCTGCCGCCGGAGACTACGGCACATCTGGATGAAGCGTGGAAATTTGCCTGCAGGGTGCACAAGGGGCAGCACCACTTCTCCGGGAAGCCATATATTGAGCATGTCAGCGCAGTGGCGCAGATGCTTGCCTCCATGCAGCTTGATTATGACACGGTGCTTGGCGGCCTGCTGCACGGTGTGATGCGTCATGGCGAGGTATCTTTCAAAGAACTGGAGCTTAAGTTCGGGGAAGATGTGGCCTCCATTGTGGATGGAATGAGCCGGGTGACCCGTGTGGTCTATAACGCTCAGCTTGTCTCCAAGGCAGATTCGATCCGGAAGATGCTGCTGGCTGTTGCCAGTGATATTCGGGTTTTGCTGATTCGCCTTGTTGACCGGTTACAGGACATGTTTTCACTGGAGACCGTTGATCGTGATATGCAGATTGGCATATCACGGGAGACCATGGATATCTACGCGCCGCTGGCCAGCCGGCTCGGGATTGAGTGGCTCAAGCGGGAACTGGAAGATACCGCTTTCAGCTATCTGTATCCTGAAGAGTATGCCTCTCTTGAGGCAAAAATGAAGGTCTCTCTTGAGGATCGTCAGCAGTACGTTGATGAGGTTCTTGCTCTGCTCAAGAAAAGTCTCTCCGACGGAGGTGTTTATCCTCTGCGTATTTATGGTCGTCCAAAACAGCTCTATTCTATCTACAAAAAACTCGTTGCTCAGAATATTACGCTGGAGCAGGTTTATGACAAGGTTGCGTTCCGCATCATTGTCAATACTATTCCGGAATGCTATGGCGCTCTCGGGATTATTCACTCCATGTGGTCGCCTATTCAGGAACGCATTAAGGACTTTATCTCCGTTCCCAAAACCAATAACTATCAATCAATGCACACCACCGTGCTGGGCCCGCACGGCCACTTCATCGAAATTCAGATTCGCACCGATGAGATGGACAAGGTCGCTCAGGAAGGAGTTGCCGCTCACTGGGCCTACAAGGAGGGCTCCTGTGCCAACGATCGTGACGCGAAGCTCTTCCATGAGTTGAAGAAGTTGATCGCGTCTCTGCAGGAGGTTGAAGACCCGCGGGAGTTCATGGACAGCCTGATGGCTGAACTCTATGATCCGGAGGTCTTTGCCCTTACTCCCGGCGGTGATGTGCGTGAGTTGCCAGCGGGCAGCTGTCCCATTGATTTTGCCTATTCCATCCACAGTGAAATTGGAGATCACTGCATCGGTGCCAAAATCGGTAATCGCCATGTGCCGCTGAAATATCAGCTCAAGAACGGCGACGTCGTGGAGATTATCACCTCGGCAACTCAACAGCCCAAACGGGACTGGCTGGATCTGGTCAAAACAGGGCGTGCCCGTGCCCGGATTCGTTCCTGGCTGCGGCGTGAAGAGAGGGAGAAAGCCCTGCAACTTGGCCGGGAGATCTGCGATCAGGCGATTCGGCGGCATCAGACGTCCCTGAAGAGGATTATCAAGTCGGGTAATATCCGTCTTCTGCTCAAAGCCCTGCGCTGCAACTCCCTTGATGATTTGTTGATAAAAGTGGGCAGCGGCGTGATTTCGGTGGAGAATATTGCCCGCGCATTGCAGCCCGCTGAGGTGCCTGCAGCTGGTGATGTTCCCATGGAAATAAGTCTTGAGAGGATTGGTGAGATCGCTACCGGCGGCAAATCTAATAACTCGAAGAACAGTTCCGGGATTGATATTGATGGCGTAGAAGGAATGCTGGTCAAACTCAGCAAGTGTTGCAGCCCCATTCCAGGAGATGATATTGTCGGCTTCGTCACTATAGGCCATGGGGTCTCAATCCATAAGGCAACCTGTCCAAACCTTAAGCACGCTGACCCCAATCGCCAGCCAGTCGGTGGGCTCGGCCAGCAGGCCCACATTCCAGGTGATGTTGTTCCAGTCCCACATCTCGACGCCGACCGTCACGTCGCTCTGGGCGGCATAGTCGTCTTCGGCCTGGTTGGGGTCCTCCTGGCCCGAAAAGTCGGTCTTGCAGACCGTGGTCTGGCCGTTGGGCGTCTCGTCCTGGCAGATCATCAGATCGATGGTCTGGGATGCGTTGACCGGCGACCAGAAGACGCCCGCGCCGATGGTGAGCCAGGGCAGCACCTTGTGGGCGACGGAGGGCCCGGCATACCACTGCAGCACCAGGGAGTCCTGCAGGGCATAGCGCTGGGCGCCCCCCTCGGGATAGTCCAGGCGCGGGG
>JBFHIO010000084.1:0-6985 GCA_041596435.1 Desulforhopalus sp.
CCAGAGACAATCAGCAGACAGGTTAAAGAAGGGGAGTATATCAAAGCACTGGTGCTGGCGAGGGAAAACCGCAGCTTCTTCGAGAAGAACTGGATCAACAGCAAATTTCTCGTTGATATCGCCGACGCATACCAGCAGCTCGGCCTCTTTGATGAAGCGCAGAAACTCTACCTCTATCTGCTTGAAGTAATGCCAATAGATAAACGGGAACAATTCTATGTCTCCCTGCTGGAAAACGCCCTTGGTGCCGGCAACTACTCCATGCTCGACAACTATGCCTCCCAATACACCTACAACTACCCTGACGGCAAATACGCTGATGACGTCCTTTACATCCGCCTGCAGGGGTTGAGAGCCGAAGACAGGAGAGAGGAAGCCGTAAAAATGCTGCCTTCACCTCTTCCAGAAGAGGCCCGCTACTACCGCCTCGCCGGGCATCTTGAATTCGAAATGAACAGCTATAACAACAGCCTCGAGGCCCTGCAAAACCTTGAGTTCAGCGACAAACTCACACCCGTTGAACAGTTCATGCTGGCAGAGTGCCTCTACAGGACCGGCGGGTACGAGCAGGCCCTGCAGGCCTATACCCGCCTCGCAGACGATCACCCCTGGCACGACCAGATTTTGTATCGCAAGGCGCAGATAGCCAAAGTTCAGGGTCGGAACAGTGATGCGACCGCTCTGCTGCAGGATCTGGCTGAAAATGGGAAAAATATTTTTTGGAAGCAACTTGCGGAACGGGAATTGCAATTCAACACAGCAAACGATGGGTTATAACAACATCTCCCACGGGAATCCCCATCCTCCCCGGGATACAGAAGCAGACAAAAAAATGACGCAAGGCAAACCATGAATCCCTTTTCCCCACTTGACAGCAACTCGCAGCTCCTCAGCAAGGTTCTGGATCTGCGGGCGACAAAGGCAGAGGTTATTTCCTCCAACCTCGCCAACGCGGAAACCCCCGGTTACGCCCCCTCGCATTTCGACTTCGAAGAGGACCTCGCGGCAGCGATGGGCAGCCGTACCGACCTCAATCTTCAAACCACGGCGAGCAACCACATCCCCCTGCACCCGACTAACTTTGACAGCGTAGAGGGCAAAATAATTGAAGAGAAAGACACCAGCCCCATCGGTGATGAAAACGGTGTCAGTGTAGATGAGGAGATGGTTTCCCTCTCCGAAAACCAGATTCTCTATGAAACAGCGGCTCAGCTGCTCAAAAAGAAACTCTCTATCTACCGCTACGTCGTCTCCGATGGCGGAGCGTAATAAGACGAGCATTTTTACCCTGATATTTTCCTGCACGAGGTCACATAATGGACATCTTCAACACCTTCAAAATTGGCAGCTCTGCCCTTAAGGCACAAACCCTGCGCATGAACACCATCAGCTCCAACCTCGCCAACGTGGAGACCACCTCCACCCCCGAGGGCGGGCCGTACAAAAAGAAGTCGGTGGTTTTTCAGAGCACACCGATCTCCTTTGAACAGACCCTGAACAAATCCATCAACGGAGATGTTGAGGACTCCGTCAAGGGTGTAAAGGTGTCAAAGGTGGTCGAAGATGAGCGCGAACCGCGCAAGGTCTACGATCCATCTCATCCTGATGCCGATGAACAGGGCTATGTCTCAATGCCCAACGTCAGCGTCCTCGAAGAGATGGTGGACATGATGAGCGCCACACGTTCCTATCAGGCAAACACCACTTCGATTCAAATGGCCAAGAGAATGGCAATGAAAGCTCTCTCCATTGGTCAGTAATTTTTTACATCCTTATTAGAAAAAGGAGAACGACATGGATATCAGCGGCATTAACAACGCTCTTCCCATCGCACCCGCCGGACAGAGCTCCATTGGTGGCACTATAAATAAAAACACCACGAACTTCGCCGATATGCTCAACTCCATGATAGACCAGACAAATACCGCTCAGCTTGGCGGCGAGCAGGCCATCTCCGATCTGGAATCCGGCAAGGCAGAGCATCTTCATGAAGTTATGATCCGCATGGAAGAAGCAGACCTGTCCATCCGGACCCTCATGCAGCTGCGCAACAAAGCCAAAGCCGCCTACGACGAAGTGATGCAGATTCAGATTTAACAGCCTCTGTAACCGGCAGAGCCTGATTGAGTAGAGGAGAAAACAATGGCAGACGAACAAACCGATCTTAAGACCCGGACCACCACTGCACCCTCAGTGCAAATTCCTGAGCGTAAGAATATCATTGCCCTGATGCGGAGCTGGCCACTGTCACGCAAGATCGCTCTCGGCGCGGTGGTGGCCATTGCCATCGCCCTCTTCGCGGTGCTCATTCTGCAGGCGAGCACCGCCGGGAATCAACTTCTCTACGCCAATCTGCCCGCCCAGGATGCTTCCCAGGTAACTACCTGGCTGAAGGGCCAGAATATTCCCTACACCCTGAAAAACGGCGGCCGCGACATCTGGATTCCCGCCGACCAGATTTATCAGTCCCGTCTTGATCTCGCCTCAAGCGGCCTGCCCACCGGCGGCGGCGTCGGCTTTGAGATCTTCGACAAGCAAAGTTTCGCCCTCACCGATTATGTGCAAAAGGTTAACATGACCCGCGCCCTGCAGGGTGAACTGGCCCGCACAATCACCAGTCTTGAACCTGTTGAAGCCACCCGTGTCCACCTCGCCCTGCCGGAGAAACGTCTCTTTAACAAACAGCAGAAGAGCGCCTCTGCCTCGGTTATTCTCACCATGCAGCCTGGCAAAACACTGAGTCCTAAACAGGTTCAGGGGATCATTAACCTTGTCGCCGGATCCGTTCCCGACCTTGAATCCAACAAAGTCAAGGTCATTGACCAGCACGGCGTTGAACTTGATCGTGAACAACAACCCAACTCCGACAAACTTCTCTCCGAAGAAATGCTCACCTACCAGCAGGAGGTAGAGAATCGCCTTGAGAGACGCGTACAGGCCCTGCTTAACCGCACCATGGGCGAGCGCAACGCCATGGTACGAATCTCCGCCGCAGTGGATTTTTCCAAGGTTGAAGAAACCAAAGAGTTCTTTGACGCGGATGACCCGGTCATCCGCAGCGAACAGACAAAGCAGGAATTCAACAACAAAGATACTGAAGGTGGTATTCCCGGCGTGGAATCAAACATGCAGGGTAACACCATGGAAGGGACTGATTCCTCCTCGTCGCTGAGCAAAAACTCAAAAATCACCAACTACGAGATCAGCAAAACTATCAGTCGCATCATCAACCCCATTGGTTCGGTAAAAGGACTCTCTGTCTCCGTGCTCGTAGCCGACAAGGTAATTCCGCCGAAAACAGAGGGAGAAGAGCCGACAACCCGTCCGCGCACCTCAGCCGAACTGACCTCCATTGAGGCGATGGTCTCCCGTGCCATAGGTCTGGATATTGGTCGCGGAGACCAGATTACCGTACAATCCATGCCCTTCGTACAGTCCCCCGAAGAAGCACTGCTCGCCTCCACCAGCGAGCCGGACGAGGGAGTCTATCAATATCTTCCCTTTATAAAGTGGGGATTGATTGCATTGGGTGGCTTTTTGACCTATTTTCTTCTTATACGTCCAATTGTGAAGACAATGAAGGGCGAAGTAAAACAACACCTCAAAACGGTGGAGGAAATGGAACACGAGCAACAGCTCTCCATCGAAGAGCAACGCAGTAAAGAGCGGGCTGAACTGCACTCTGCTGAAGCTGCAAATGCGCTGCCACCAACAGACGAGGCTATTATGAACCTGCGGCGGGAAGTCATGGCCAATCAGATTCCCGCCGCCTTTATTCTCAAACACTGGATACAGGAAGGTTGATCGACAATGGCACTGGAAAATCTCAATGGACTCAACAAAGTTGCAGTTCTGCTGATCTGCCTCGGAGAACAGGCGACGGCAAAAATATTTGAAGAACTCAGCGATGATGAAGTGCAGCAGGTAACTCGTGCCATGGCTGCCATTGACCATATTCCTGAAGAGGTTAAATCCCGCGTGGTAGATGAGTATCTCGATTCGCAAAAGCGCTACCGCGGGATATTCATCAAGGGTGACACCTTTGCCCGCAATGCCATTGCAGCCACTTCAGAGGATGCCCGCGCCAAATTTCTGATGGACCAGTTTCTCTCCGGCACCGAGACAAAATCACTGGAAACCATCTCGCTGATGGCCCCGGCAATGGTGGCCGGCCTCCTGGAAAACGAGCATCCACAAACCGTGGCACTGGTTCTCTCTACCCAGAATTTGCAGCATGCGGCTGAGATTTTTTCCAATCTTCCCGAAGAGATGCGCGCCGACGTCGCCTACCGTATCTCCAAAATTGAGAAGGTTTCCCCTCTCGTGCTGAATCAGATTGAAGACGCCCTGCACCGCGAAATTGGCCTCGTCAGCGGCAGCAAACAGAAACAGGTGGGCGGGATTGACGCCATCGTTGGTATCCTCAACAACCTGCAGGGCAACATGGACGTCGAAATCCTCGAAGAGATGGAAGAGACCGATCCCGATATGGCCGAGGAGATCCGCAAGAAAATGTTTACCTTTGAAAATCTTGTCTCCCTCGACGCCCGCTCCCTGCAGCTGATTCTACGCGAGGTCAATAACGATTCACTGACGATGGCATTGAAAACTGCCTCCGATGGCATGAAGGAAAAAATATTTGCTAACATGTCCGCCCGTGCCGCCGATATGATCAAGGACGACCTTGATGCCATGGGACCTGTCCGCCTCAGTGAGGTTGAGCTGATGCAGCAGTCCATCGTCAAAATAGCCATGAAGCTGGAAGAAGAAGGGAAACTGGTCCTCGGCACCGGAGGCGGAGATGAGCTCGTCTAAATATAAAGAGAACGCCCGCGGTTTTCAGAGGGAGAACCTTATCAAAGAGATGGACCACCATTCTCCATGGGAACCATCCCCCCAGAGGCCGTCCTCCGGTTTTCACAAGGAGATACCGCCGCCACAAACCCTGCCCCCGCCACAGAGAGGAGGCGTTTTCCCTGCCCCTCCCCTGCAGGATACGGGCATACCACCAGCCCCGCCACCAGGTGAAATTCCACTGCCGATGCCGGGTCAGGCCTCAGAGATACCGCCTCTGGACCCTGCACTGGAAAGTTCCCAGGCCAGGCAGCCCACAGAAATGGCACCGCCGATGCAGGCGCCTCCATCTCAGCCCGCCGTGGACATGAGTCAGTATATTGAAGTAACGGATGCCGAGGCACAGATAGAATCGGCGTACAAAGAAGGAATCAAGGCCGGAATTCAGCAGGCTGAAGAGGACTACGGTGCAGCCACACGCTCCATGCTCAATGCATGCAGCCAGCTCGACACTCTGCAGAAGACCATCCTTGAGAACAGCAGTAGAAATCTGAAGGAGCTGGCTGTGGCTATCGCCGACCGTATTCTGCGGCTGAGCGTTACGGAGCAGGACAAGACCATCATCGCCACTATCGAAGAAGCACTGCATCGGGCAATCCGTTCAGAAGAGTTTACGGTCTACGTCAACCCCGAAGACTATGACATCGTCCTCGCTCAATCTCCAGACATCATCGCAGGTCTGAGTGGACTGGAAAATATTTTGGTTAAAACCGACAGAAGTGTGGAACGGGGCGGGGCAAGAATGGAGTCGGAAAACTGTACCATTGATGCCACCATCGCCTCACAATTTGAGATGATCCGCGAGGAAATCTTGAAGGAAACAGCGGGCTGAGAAGTTTTCAGTCCGCTCCCGCAGCCAGAGGGCGGAAGCCGATCACATACAGCATTGAGGAATAATGTCTGAATTAGATGTCATAGCGGAGATGGACGTCATCAAAATATGGGGCAAGGTTACCCGTATCGTCGGTCTCGTTATCGAAGGCTACTGCCCCCGGGCGACCATCGGGGCCCTGTGCGAAATTACGCCTATTGACGGTGGGGAGCTGGTTTTCGCCGAGATTGTCGGTTTCAAAGACAACCAGGCCCTGCTCATGCCCCTTGGAGAACTGCGAGGGCTCGGCCCCGGCAGTTCCATCCGCGTGGTGCGCAGTTCAGCCACTATCCCGGTGGGGTACAACATGCTCGGCCGGGTCATTGACGCCATGGGTAACCCCTGTGACAACAAAGAGATGCCCCATCTGACAGACGAAACAGACCTCTACTCCCTGCCCCCCGGCCCGATGGAACGCCAGAACATCTCCGAACCTCTCGACCTCGGGGTTCGCGCCATTAACGGCCTTCTTACCTGTGGTCTCGGACAGAGAATGGGAATCATGGCCGGATCTGGGGTCGGAAAATCGGTCCTCCTCGGTATGATGAGTAAATATGCCAGGGCCGACATCAATGTCATCGCTTTGATCGGTGAGCGAGGCCGTGAAGTACGGGAATTCATCGAACGCGACCTCGGCAAAGAGGGAATGGCGCGCTCTGTGGTGGTGGTTGTCACCTCCGATCAATCTCCTCTGCTGCGCATGCGCGGAGCTTTTGTCGCCACAGCCATCGCCGAATACTTCTGCAGGCGAAAGAAAAACGTTCTGCTGATGATGGACTCCGTCACCCGCTTCGCCATGGCGATGCGGGAAATCGGCCTTGCCGTCGGCGAACCGCCAACCACCAAGGGCTACACCCCATCCGTCTTCACCCAGTTGCCCAAACTCCTTGAGCGAGCAGGGAAATTCATCGGGCAGGGTTCCATTACCGGCCTCTATACCGTCCTTGTTGACGGCGACGACATGACCGAACCGGTGGCAGACTCCGTGCGCTCCATCCTTGACGGACACATCGTCATGTCCCGAACCATGGCGGGTAAGAACCACTTCCCGGCCATTGACGTCCTCAACTCCGCCAGCCGGGTTATGCGCGAAATCACCTCCGCCCGCCATCAGGAGCTGGCCGCCAAGGCACGGAATGTTCTCGCCAGTTATCAGGAGGCCGAGGATCTCATCAATATAGGAGCCTATGCCAAAGGCTCCAATCCGAAGATTGACTATGCAGTGGAGAAGATTGATGCTCTCAACGACTTCCTGCGTCA
>JBFHIO010000085.1:0-6979 GCA_041596435.1 Desulforhopalus sp.
ACGGCACCGCCACCTATGGCGGTAACCACTTCAATTCCCCTGTCGAAGTAACGCTCAGTTATTGCATTGACCAGAGCGGGTGAGGGTTCTCCTTCCACTCTGGCCATTTTCACAGATACTCCTTTTTTTTCGAGCGTGTCAAGCAGCTTCCTGCAGTGATTACTGTCGGTAAAGGAGTGACCACCAGCCACCAGCAGCAGACGAGAACCGTAACGTTCGATGTGGGCGGGCAGGCTGCCGAGGGCACCGGTTCCAAATTCAATTCTGGGGATACTTTTCATGATAAAAGGAAGTGTCATGTTGACCTTGCTGGTTGATGTTTATGAGGAATGCTCACGTGCAGAATACCACAGGTATAATGAAGACGGTGGGAAAGAGCGCCCGATAGATTGATAGAAAAGAGGATGAGCACGATATGGAAAAGAGATTATTCTTATCTTTTGGAAATGCGTGGGGGGACGACAAATGTTCTGAGGGAACCTTGAAAGAGCTTGTATTTCATTTATATTCGAGGCACAGAAGGGCATTTACCAGATGTCCTATTGGCTTACCGTTCATCACCGGTGTTATTGAAAACAGGACTTCTAATGGCACAAATCATGAAAGATAAAGATCAGGGGGGGCTCCCTGTAAAGCCGCGTTTACGCGGCTGGATTCATGCAGGGGCGCTGCCCCTGTCGATACTTGGCGGCGTTATTTTATTGAGATTGTGTTCGACGTCTGCAGAGGTCGCGGCAGTGGCCGTGTATCTCGCTGCTTCTATCATGCTCTACGGCAACAGCGCCGCCTATCACCTTGGCAACTGGTCTCCGAAGGTAAAGGCGACTCTGCGGCGTATTGACCACGCCAATATCAATATTTTCATTGCTGGAACCTATTCTCCTCTGGCGGCAGCGCTGCTTGCCGGCAACTCGCGGTTGCTGCTTCTCTGGCTTATCTGGAGTGTTGCACTGGCTGGCGTGCTCTTTCGCATTTTCTGGCTTACAGCACCCCGTGCGCTCTATGTCAGTCTATACCTGATTATGGGATGGATCTCCATGGGCTGGCTTTACCAGTTCTGGAAGAGTGGTGGCTGGGCCGTAGTTGTGCTGATGCTCAGTGGTGGGTTGCTTTATTCGCTGGGGGCTGTTGCTTACGGTTGCAAACGGCCGAATCCTTCTCCGGAATGGTTTGGTTTCCATGAGGTCTTCCATACGGGGACTGTCCTCGCTGCGGGATGTTTTTATGGGGCCATTGTGGTGGCACTCCTGCGTGGGACTGGCGCATAGATTTTTTTAGCAGGAATAAAAAAAGGGCCTCCGGCATATTGCCGGAGGCCCTTTTTTATGTACAGCTGTAATTACCTGCTCAGAGAACCAGCGGGAAGAGGCCTATGACAAAGGTACCCACGGCCAGAGCCACGGTGGAGATCGATGCCAGCGAGGTCCTGTTCACTGCGAAGTCTTCTTCCGCATCGTGGAAATACATGCTGACGATGAGTCGCAGATAATACCACATGGAAAGGATGGAGGAGATAATGCCAAGCACACCAAGTGCGATCTGGCCGGCACTGATGGCGGAGGTAATAATGTAGAATTTCCCCATGAAACCAGCCGTGGGAGGAATCCCGGCCATACTCAGAAGAAAGATGGCAATAGCCGCCGCAGCAAGCGGCTGCCGTTTGGCAAGGCCTTTAAAGTCATCAAAGTTGACCCGTTTTTCGCCTTCTCCACCAAGCCAGGAGAGTGCAGCGAACATGCCGAGCGTGGCGACTGAATAGGCAGCAAGGTAGTAGGCAATAACGGCACCACTGAAGTGTTCACTGTTGATGGCTACAAGAGCAATAAGCAGATAGCCGGAGTGAACAATCCCTGAGGCGGCGATCATCCGTTTGATGTTGTCCTGGCCCATGGCGATCAGGTTCCCGCCGAACATGGTGAATACCGCGATCCAGAAAAGACCGGTGATCCAGGAGTCATGCAGGTTTCCACTGAGGGCAAGGAAGTTGGCGATCATTGCAAAGACTGCAGTTTTCAGGGCGGTAGCCATGAAGCCGGTGATCGGGTTGCTTGAACCATCATAGACATCCAGCACCCAGGCGTGGAAAGGAAAGGCAGAAATCTTGAAGAAGATAGTGATCAGCAGGAAAAATGCACCACCCAGCATCAGCGGGGCAGTGGCCGGATTTACAGCCAGCCATTGAGCAATGCTGCTAAAGCGGGTGGAACCTGCCGCACCATAGATCATCGCCGTACCCATGCAGAAAAATGCTCCAGAAAATGCTCCGAGGATGAGATACTTGAAGATTGCCTCGGTGGCTCGGGAGCTGGTACGGTTGAAGCCGACAAGGACATAAATGGCGAGCGACATGATCTCCAGGGCGATGAATGCAGTGATCAATTCTCGGGCCATGGAGAGCAGAACCATACCGGCGGCAGAGAAGAGCAGCAGTGAGTAGAACTCGACTGTGGCAAAATGGTTTTCCCGGAAATAGGTGTGGCTGCTCAGCGTGGTGAAGAAGCCACAGGCATAGATGATCAGGCAGGCGGCATTCGTGAAGTTAGACACCCCGAGCAGACCATTGAAGGTCTCCGGAAAGATCGACCGGCTGACAGTGCAGATCACCAGCAGCTGGGCAAAGAATGCCACCGCGAAAAAGCCCATGCTCATCAGCGATGCCTTCTCCTGTTCCGCTTTTGGGCAGACGGCATAGAGCATGAGCAGGAGAGCTCCGGCACAGGTGATGACAAGCGGTAGAAATGAAGCAAAATCATGCATGGTAATTACCCCTGTCTTAATTATTTGTCAGTAACGCTGATTTCATTGGCAACCACCTGCTGCTGTGCAGGGGCGTAGAGCTGAGCAATCTGCTGCTGAACTGCTGGCTCAATTTTGCTGATAAAAAGCTGCGGGAAGATTCCCATCACAAAGATGATGATCATCACTGGCAGAAAGCTGAAGGCTTCACCCACCGTCAAGTCGGTAAAATGGGCGGAAGTTTCGCTCTCTTTTTCATAAAAAACCCGCTGGAACATCCACAGCATGTAGCAAACCCCTACAATCAGGGTGAAACCGGTGAGCAGGCCGAGGAACATGCTGTATTTTACCGTTCCAAGGATGATCAGAAACTCGCCTATGAAGCCGCTGGTGCCAGGCAGACCTACGGAGGCGAGCATGGCTACGGCAAAGAAGGTTGCGAAGATCGGAGCACGGTAGGCAAGGCCGCCGAGTGCGTCGATATTACGGGTTTTCAGCCGTTCTTCCATCAGGCCGACAAAGAGGAACAGAACGCCGGTGCTGGTGGCGTGAGCTGCTATCTGGAAGAGTGAACCGGTCAGGGACTGCACGTTCATGGCGCAGACGCCGATGGCGATTACTCCCATGTGAGAGGCCGAGGAAAAAGCCAGCATCCGCTTGATATCCTTCTGGCCGATTGCTGCGATACCGCAGTAAATCATACCGATAATACCGAGGAACAGGAAGAAGGTTGCCCAGGAGATGAACTCCGGAGCGAAGAAGGGCAGGACAAAGCGGATCATCCCGTACACCCCAATTTTAGCCATGATCGCTGAGAGCACGAAACTTGTTGCCGGTGGAGCTTCAGTGTAGGCGTCCGGCAGCCAGGTGTGAAAGGGGAAAATCGGAATTTTGATGGCAAATGCGATCATGAACATGAGGAAGGCCCAGCCGGCAAAACCTCCGCTGAGACTGAGACCGGAGAGCCGTGCCATGTCAAAGGTCCACACACCGAACTGCTGATGATAGCAGTTTGCTACATAGATAATGCCCACCAGCATGAGAAGCGAACCGGCGATCGTGTAGATGGTGATCTTCAGGGTGGCCGGTAGACGGCGGGGCCCGCCGTAGATGCCGATGGTGAAGAAGATCGGTACCAGCATGATCTCCCAGAAGATGTAGAAAACTACAAGGTCTGTGGCGCAGATGGCACCCAGCATCGCCCCCTGGCAAAGAAGCAGGTTGGCGTAGAACGCGCGACTCTGTTCCTTCAGTACACAGAAGACGAGAGGAAAGAGCACCGCACTGGTTAAGAGAACCAGCAGGCTGATGCCGTCCACCCCAAGGCCGAAGTTGATGCCGAGGGAAGGAATCCATGGGGTATTATATACGAACTGCATTCCCGCCTGGCCGTCGAAGTCGATGAAGAGCTGGACGCCCATCATCAGCACAATAAGGGAGACGAAGAAGCCGGTGATTCTGGCTGCCCCCTTCGCCGGGCAGAGCAATATCAGCGCGCCCGCCACGATAGGCAGAAAAATCATCACTGTCAGGGCCGATTCAAACATGCGTACACCTCACTTAAAGTGATTGAGAGAGGAAGATGCTCATAAGACTCAGCCCTATGACCATATAAATTGCATACACCCGGACGTAGCCCGCCTGGAACACTTTGAAGAGCATGCCGAGAACCCCGTAGAGCCATGCTGTTCCCTGTGCAGGGAGGTCAACAATATTCGGCTCAATGAAGTTGGAGATAGTGCGTCCAAATGCGATCCACGGCTGCACGATGAAAGCGTCGTAGAATTCATCCACATAGAACTTGTCTTCTGCCCATTTGGCAAAGCCGATGAGCGGCTTGTCTTCCGGTTTGAAGGCGAACTTCTTCCAGGCATAGAATATACCAAGAAGTACCACCGCAATACTCAGTACCATTGCGACGCCTTCCGTTATCCGGCTGGCTTCGGAGTGGTGTTCAAGCAGACTCGGGGCGAGCCATGTGCTGACCATACTGTCGCCAGCAAAGAATGCAGGCAGGTTGAAAAAACCGGCAAAGGTTGCACCAATTGCAAGAATAATCAACGGAATGGTCATCACTGGCGGAGGCTCATGGGCCTTTTCGTAAGACTTCTGATCCCGCGGCTCGCCGTGGAAGACGAGAAAAATGAGGCGGAAGGAGTAAAAGGCAGTCAAGCCGGCGACACAGACTCCGATAAGCCAGATCATCCAGTGACCTTTTGCCAGCGCCATGAAGAGAATTTCGTCCTTGGAGAAGAAGCCTGCAAAGGGAGGAAAACCGGCCAGTGCGAGTGCGCCAACGACCATGACAATCCAGGTCAGCGGCATTTTTTTCTTCAAACCACCCATTTTCCAGATGTCCTGCTCGTGGTGCAGGGCGTAGATAACAGAACCGGCGCCAAGGAAGAGCAGAGCCTTGAAAAAAGAGTGTGTAAAAACGTGGAAGATACCTGCGGAATAGGCTGCGACCCCGACACCAGCGAACATGTAGCCGAGCTGACTGACGGTTGAGTAGGCCAGAATCTTTTTGATATCACGCTGGAAGCAGCCGATGATGGCGGCGAGCAGTGCGGTGAGAATACCAACCCAGGCGACCACATCACCGGCAAGGGGGAAGCTGGCGTAGAGGAAGCTGAAACGGGCAACCATATAGACACCGGCGGTAACCATGGTTGCGGCGTGGATCAGTGCGGAGACCGGTGTCGGGCCGGCCATGGCATCGGGCAGCCAGACATAGAGAGGAATCTGGGCCGATTTACCGGTGGCGCCGATGAAGAGCAGCAGACAGACAGCGAGGCCTGCGCCTCCGGTAAGTGTGGCTGCACTTGCTTTAATATTGAGATAGTCAAAACCGGCTCCACCGAGGGAGCTGTGAAGTCCCCAGAAGAGAACTGCAACACCAAGTACGAAGCCGAGGTCGCCGACACGGTTGACGATGAACGCCTTATTCCCGGCGAGAACGTTATCGCGCTCTTTGGTATAAAAGGAGATCAGCAGGTAAGAACAGAGTCCTACTGCTTCCCAGCCGATGAACATGACCACGGGACCGCTGCCCAGCACGAGGATGAGCATTGAGCCGAGAAAGAGATTGAAGTAGGCAAAGTATTTACCGTAGTTCTCTTCTCCGGCCATATAGCCGATGGAGTAAATATGAATCAGACTGCCGATAAAGGTGACGAAGAGCAGAAACAGTGTGCTCAACGGGTCGGCAAAGAGACCCATATCAACGTGCAGATCTCCAGCGGAGAACCAGGTGAACAGGTCTTGTGTCAGATAACGTGACTCTGCCGGCATTTCACGCAGTGTCGCGAAGACGATGAGGGTGAAAATCAGGCTGCCCAGCGGTCCGAGCATGGCGAGGAAGCTGTAGAGCTTCTCCGGCAGCGGATTTTTGCAGGTAAACATGTGCATCATTCCAAGCACAAAGGCACCGGCAAGCGGCAGCAGCGGAATGCAGACCAGATAGTTGACTGTATGTTCCATGACTCCCCCTTACCCTTTCAACAGGCTGAAGACATTGCTGTCCAGTCTGCCTTTCTGTCTGTGCAGCAATATGATAACAGCGAGACCGAGAGCTGCTTCCGCAGCTGCCACCGCTATTACCATCATCGCCAGAATCTGTCCGTCCATGGTTTCATTGAGACGGGCAAATGCAACGAAGGCCAGGTTGGCCGCATTGAGCATCAGCTCAATGGACATTAACACTGTAAAGACGTTACGCCGGGAGATGACCCCGAGAATACCGATACAGAACAAAATGACGCTCAATACGAGATAGTCTTCAATCATTGCTTTCCCTCCTGATTCCAGCGAGTACTACAGCTCCGATAAGAGTGACGAGCAGCAGCAGGGAGATGATTTCAAACGGAACCAGCCAGCTTGTAAAGAGCATCTGCCCAACTTCTTTAATGCCGCCAAAGCCGTTACCGACAATGGAATTTTTCACTTCGGGGATACTTTTCATCACCTTGATCATGAACCAGGCAACGGGTATCAGCACTACGGCACCGCCGATGAAATACGTGAAGCGTTCTTTCTCTTCCGGCAGGTCTTTATCGCGTAGATTAAGAAACATGATAATGAAGACGATCATTGCCATGACTGCCCCGGCATAGACGATGAGCTGCAGCAGGAAGATCAGCTTTGCGGAGAGCAGAGCGTATATTCCGGCGAGAGATATCATGGTCACTGCCAGACAGAGCGCACTCCGCATGGGATGGCGAAAGAGGACAAGCCCCAGGCTCCC
>JBFHIO010000086.1:0-6972 GCA_041596435.1 Desulforhopalus sp.
CTATCCCCTATTTCCTCGTGCTGGTATTCCGAGATCCCCTCATTGCCAGCGCCGTTGCCGGCGGGATAGTCCAGGCAGCCATTGTAGCAATCCTCAACAGCCTTCGCAAAGAGAAGAGCATCGGGACGGTTACGACGTTTCTCTGCATTCTCTCTACCATGTTTCTGCCCCAGTTGCTGTTTGTGTTCACCCAGCGTATTGATCTCAGCCTGACGGTGTGCACGTTTACCCTGACAATGTGGAGCCTGCGTCGGGTGGAGCTGTATGGCCAGACCTATCATTTGACCATCTGCAGCCTCTGCATGGCTTTATTGTATTTATGCGATCCGACCACGTTGATACTGTGCCTTCTTTTTGCACCCTATGTTGCCAAACGGGGTCTTGAAGTTCACCAATCCATAATTGCTGTCCTTGTCTTGACATATTTCCCCCTGATTTTTTTCGCCCTTATTCAGAGTCCCGTAAGCCTGCTTCTTACCGGCAAAGGAGATCCTTTTGAACAATGGCGCTCTTTTCTTTTGATCAGCCAGAACATTGATATGATAGAGGCGAGACCCGGACAGGGCAGCATTGTTGCCGCAGCCGGTGAAACCATCAAACGACTTTCTGACATCGCGTATCTCCTGGTACCCTGGGCAGTGGCATGGGGCCTGCTTCTGGTTCGAAGCAGCTGGAAAACGCTGCACCCCATGCACAAATACCTTCTGGCTCCCCTGCTCTACTGCGGATTGTCGCTGTATCTCGGCACCGGTATTTTTGAACGTTCGAGTGCGGCTTTTCTTATTTTCCCCCTTCAGGCCCTGCTTCTGACCACCCGGGATTTTTCATTTTCCGGTGTAAAACAGCGCACGCGTTCCATTATTGTGAGTGCCTGTATACCGCTCCTGCTGATTGGTGGATGGTTCGATATGGAACAATCCCCAGACAAGGCCGAGCAGCAGTTTGTTCATGCGCTGTTGCGCCAGGAACCGGACCATCGTCTGCAAGGTATTAATAATATTCTTAATGCACTGAAAGATTCCAGGGGACGTATTCTTATGGATCCGGAGCGGAATATGGAATTGATCTTTTTTTCCAACAGCCCTCAGCGCTTTTTGCTCCCGGAACAACTCGATTATGAAATGGGACTTTCCCTGCCTGCCATGTATGTCGATTATGTTGTGGTCTATACAGACCCGACCTATGATGCAGTTGCCAGAAGACACCCCTCAGTCATGGCCGAAAAACTTGCCGGATTTAATTGCATCTTAAAACAGGGGAAACGTCTGGTATTCAAACGAACGGCGGCAGCCTCTCGTTTGCAGAATCCTTAATTGGAAGGGCCGCCCGACCGTATCTCCAGATTAAAGTTATCAATGGTGGCTGCCACTTCGGCGTTGACCATTTCAAGAACAAAATCGAGCTGGTATATTTTCAGATCTGCAAGTTGCGGGCGAGCAGCACCAGGTTGATTCAGTCCTGGGAAATTTGTCTGCACCGCCTGGATAAGCTGCGGAGTGATGTCAAGACTCCATGACATCTTCTCTCCGAGAATGGCGCTTTTCAGAGCAATAGGTACATGGAAGGCCAGGTCATCCTCCTGGGGAACGATGTTGCCCATATTGGATTTGTGGTAGATGTACAAATCAATGACCAGGGGCTTTCGACCGAGGCGATCTTTTCCTGGCGGCATGCCAGGACCGGAAAGCCAGAGATTAACAGCAGCCATAATCCACGAATCATTGGGAGTCAGAAGCTTTGCCGTATCCATGATGCAATCCAGATTCAGCAGCACCCGCCTGTTGTGTAAAGAACCGGGAGACGGGATATAATACTGCCGAGGACCACCACTCCCACTCCCCCAGATGTCCCCCTGAACAAAACGGGCATACCCCCAGGCTCTCCCCGGATGCGTATCTTTACCGTAAAGATAGACGTCCCACCCGCTGCTCTTAAACCTGGTCGCCGTCAAGGCGTGATCAAAAGAACCCTTGAAAGTGGCATACGCAAAGCCCCAGGATCCGCTCCCCCAGGGGGCAAGGCTGTTGCCATCCTCTTTAATCACCCCGCTGTCAAACACCGGCAGGGAGAAATCCCCGTCGGTATTCCATGTGTTCATTTCCTGCCCGCTGGCACCTCCCGGCCCCACCCCGGGAAGACATTGAAAGAACTGAATTACAACAAAAAAGATCAGCAGCGTCTTATGATTTCCAAATCCCATTGAATTGCCTCAGACAAGAATATTTATCAGTACAACACACTGCGGGGTTCCTTGCATACGCAATCTTTCGCCCATCTTCTTCGTTACAGTAAGAATTTATCCTCCGACAAAGCGAGGAACGAGACGTCGAGGGAAACGGCAGACTCCGATATCAAAGTTATGCCTGCGCTGAATCCCCCCTGAGTTACGCCATTCAGGATACATATACAAGACGCGCCTCTGAACAGCAATTTTACAGGTCTGTCGGACTTTTTTGATCAATATGGTATATTAAAAAACGAGCCGCTTTGGTCTTTCAATGTGACACATTCCGGTGCGTATAAATCAGGTGACGATGAAGACTCGTTATTACTCTTACAGAACTCTTAATGAAGTAACTCAGGAGGCAGGCTGTGAAAAAGCTATGCGCTGCACTGGTTCTTGCAGTTTTGTTAATATGGGCAGAGAATGCCCTTGCTGAGCAGGCAAAAGGCCTGAATGTTCTTGTCACCTCTGCAGACAGACAAACTCAAATGATGGCAATGGTATTATCTGTTCAAACCATGAAAGAGCATGACAAAGAAATTAACATGGTTCTGTGTGGCGCTGCGGGAGACCTGGCATTACAGTCAACCACTACAGAAAGCTTCCTGCCTCCCAAAAAATCACCAACCATGTTACTCAATGCGTTACTTCAAATGGGTGCTTCTATTCAGATATGCCCTCTCTATCTCCCCAATACCGGGAAAACCACCAATGATTTGATTGAGGGAATTACTGTAGCCAAACCACCTGCCGTAGCCGGAAAACTCCTCGACAAGGAGTATCAAAATCTCACCTTCTGATACTCAGGTTATTTGAGTAGAGGCCTTACCTTCCAGTCCGCGATCTTGTTTTCTGGAGAAGACAGGAGATGTCTTGATGCCTGTGCTCAGTCTCTCCAATTGCCAGGGGGCTACAGCAATAGCGCCGTTGATCATCAGTATTACAGGGGACATCGAAGAACCTTCTTTTCCAGGGTGACCATAAATTCAAGGAAGAAGAACAATGAAGAAAAAGATTCAGATTGTCCTCTCAATTTTAATACTTTTAGCAGGGTGTACTAAAGTGATACCTGAATTGGGAGTTGAGAATGGACAGCTGGCCCAATGCCCGACAGCACCCAATTGTGTCAGCAGCCAGGCAAAAGATAAAAAGCATTACATAGAGCCCCTTCTTCTCACAGGAACACCATCAGAAGTAAAAAACAATATCTTGAAAATTCTTACAGATTCTCAAGTGTCGAAGATTGTCGTTGTTGAGAACAATTATATTAGAGCTGAGTTTACTTCTAAAGTATTCCATTTTGTTGATGATGTGGAATTTTATTTTCCAGATACAAAATCAGAAGAGATAACGATCCATGTTCGATCAGCGTCCAGGGTTGGCTATTCAGACTTTGGTGTCAATCGAAAACGGATTGAACAGATTAGAAGTCTGCTGAAAAAACAGGAATCACTTTGATCTCAATTTTGCCCAGGCAGAAAAAAATATACAAATGTGGATGAAATTCCTGGAAGCAAAAGATGACAGGCACTCTCCATGGTCCCTGCGTAGAAATCAGCAGCGACCGTTATCTTAACGCTGAGGAGTGTTGTAACAGGTTGTTAATGATTTTTTGCTGCTGAGTTCACAATGGTTTTGGCTAAATCATTAAACACAAAGTGGTGAAAAGGCAGGACTGCATACCAATATAATCTTCCCCACAGCCCTTTTGGCAGGAAATGGGCTGTCTGTACCAGCTGGTCTGGCTGCACGTCAAATTCAAGCCAGGCATCCCCCGGAACTTTCATCTGGGCATGGAGAAGCAGTCTCTTTCCCGGCTTGATATCAACAACTCTCCAGAAATCAAGGGCATCGCCTGTACGCAAATCAGTATTTGATCGCCTGCCACGGCTCAGTCCGTATCCGCCAACGAGTTTGTCCACAGTTCCCCGAATCCGCCATAAAAAATTATACCTGAACCAGCCGTTTTTACCTCCTATGCCACAAACGGATCGAAAGACGTCTTCCTGGCGCTCTCCTTTATTAAAGGGAACAATCCTGGTATCGCGCAAAATAGCACCGACAGGATTGTCAAAATCACTGATGTCACATGCCTGGTCCTCACTGCTGTCACACCAGCGGCTCAGAACCTGGTTATGCTCAAGCTCATTTATGGCATCTGCTACCGCCTTTTTAAACGTGGCAGGTTGAATCTCCGGATAAAACCGGGCTGCATTATCATTTTGCAGTATGGTTTCGCTTTTCAGGCCTTCAACAAGGGCAGCTGCGAGTTTGTACGGGATGGGGGTGAAAAGAATCAGCCAGTAGGAAGAGAGCCGGGGGGAAAGAAACGGAACGGGGAAGAGGTGTCTTTTTAACCCCATTACTTTTGCTGCCTGCTCCATCATTTGCTGGAAGCTGAGGGCTTCACTGCCGATGTCGACAATAAGGTTCCCCTGATGCAAAAGAGAAATGGAGGACTCTAAATAGCTAAGGACATCATCAATGCCAATGGGTTGAGTCCGACTGCGAACCCAGCGCGGGGTAATCATCAGGGGCAGTTTCTGACAGAGATTACGGATGATTTCAAAACTGGCGCTCCCTGAACCTATGATGACTCCTGCCCGCAACCATATTGTCTCAATTGCATCGGGTTTTGCGGAAAGAATCTCCCCTGTTTCAATTCGACTCAGCAGATGTTCGCTGGCACTCTCTTTTACACCGAGGCCCCCCAGATAAATAATTCGACTGACACCCGCGGCGATGCAGGAGTCCCTGAAGTTTTCTGCGCTGATGCGGTCCAGATTACTGTAGTCGTCAGTGGATCCCATGGAATGGATCAGGTAAAAGGCCGTATCTACGCCCACGAGGGCAGCCTCAAGGCTCGGTTTGTCAAAAGTTGAGCCTTCCCTTATATCAACCTGCTCAGCAATGGATGCCTGAACCTTCTCTCTGTTGCGCACCATTAATCGAATATTAACAGTGCCCTCCTGTATCAGGCGGTGTGCCAGTCGTCTACCTATATAACCGGTTGCACCTGTGACCAGTACGATCTTTTGTTTTGTTGTATCAGGCATGATTTCGTAGTTTGAGTTCTGTTGGATGGGGAGTGAGATAATGCTGCTGTTTCAGGTATGATTCACTGTACTTTCGCACATAGTGATTTATCAAAGTAACGGGTACAATAAGTGGAATATAATTGTTCTGAAAACTTTCAATCACTTCCAGCAGTTCCTGTTTTTCATCGCTGGAAAGATATTTTTTGAAATATCCCATTATGTGCAGCAGCACATTCACATGCTTTTTTACGGTGGGTTTGAGCTTCATGGCAGCCATAAGGTTATTCTGGTAGGAGTCGATCAGCAGCTCCGGCTCGAAAGTTCCGGCTTCTGCCACAATTCGGCCAAGTTCTCTATAGAGTTTTTCACTATGCGCCCGCAGCAATAATTTATGACTGGTGTGGAAATCCACCAGCTTTTTGGCTGTAAAACCATCAACAGTTTCACGCCAGCGCTGATAGACGAAAACAGACTCTATAAAATTTTCCCGTAATGCCAGATCGTGGAGACGTCCTTCCTCCTCCACAGGGAGGAGTGGAAATCTTTCCATAAATGCTTTGGCAAACAGACCTGTTCCGACAGATTGGGGCACATTATTTTTCCCATAAACTTTTACCCGCTCCATACCAGATGTTGGTGACTGCTTTTTGAAAATAAATCCGCACAGATTTTCTCCGGCAAGCTCTTTAAGGCGAATCTGCGACCATGCCTGCATCCTGTCGGTCTGATCAATACCACTCTTGTTGGTTATCAGACGTGGCGATTCGGGATCTCCAACCAGTCGCATTGATTCCCGAGGAACCGAGAGCCCGCACTCCACTTCGGGGCAGACAGGTACAAAATCAAAAAAGAGCCCCAGCGTCCCGGTGATATACCTGTCGTGTTTGTGTCCGCCATCAAAACGAACTTTATTACCCAGCAGACAGGAGCTGACACCTATTTTGATCTTCACCTTTTCATCCATACCCGGAGATCTCCCTGACTCTTTTTTTATATTCTTTAGTAATGACTCTCAGTAGAGTAATGGGTAAACAGGAAAAAGACAAACATCTGCTCTCAACAGTATAAAGAAAAGAACTGGTGATGAATATGGACCGCAGGAACCTTGATATCGACCGGAGATGCAGATGCCTTAAAAGAGGAACTCGTGGGCAGGGGCCTGTTGTATACTGGCTCTCCCGTGACCAGCGGGCAGATGATAACTGGGCCCTTTTATGGGCACAGCAGGAAGCCATGGTCCGCCGGAAGGAGCTGGTAGTCGTTTTCTGCCTCATTCCTGAGTATCTCGGTGCCACATCCCATCATTATACCTTCATGCTCCGTGGCCTTGCCGGGGTTCAGAAAAAACTACAAAAGCTGCATATCCCTTTTATCCTGCTGGAACAGTCACCTGTAGAGGCGTTGCCGTATTTTCTCCGCCAGATCGATGCACATGTGCTTGTCAGCGACTTTGATCCACTGCGTGTTAAGCAGCAATGGAAAAAGCAGCTGATAAAGGAGGTGGTTGTTCCTTTTTATGAGGTCGATGCCCACAATATCATTCCAGCGTGGTTTGTTTCTGAAAAAAAAGAATATGCAGCCTATACCCTTCGCCCGAAAATTAACCGATTGCGGGATAATTTTTTAACTGATCTTCCTCCGCTTGAAAAACATCCTTTCGAGTGGAAGCAGGATGCGGCAGTTTTTAATTCTGGAAGTCTTTCTGCCCTC
>JBFHIO010000087.1:0-6963 GCA_041596435.1 Desulforhopalus sp.
AGTGCTTGCTGAGTGCCGCGATCTGCTTTTCCAATTTGCGCCTCCCGAGAATTGTCCGCAACTCCCCCTCAACTACCACCCGCGCAATCTGGCCGAGGGTGAAACTGAGGAGACTGATACCGGAGATGATTATAAAAATGGTCAACCAGCGACCGGCCGTGGAAAGAGGCTTAACCTCTGAAAAACCTACCGTAGAGATAGTAATCAGAGTCATGTAGAAAGCCTCAAACAGAGGCATTCCCTCCCAGTACACGTAACCGAGGGTACCCAGTGTGACTATGGCCAGCAGGGATACCAGTGCGATACGCAGTTTAGAGTAATCCATATTTTTCCGGGCTCCGAATAACGAAAGGCCAACATTTTATTTTACCATTGCCGTCTTTATTATGCCACAAATTGCCGCAGAATAAAGCCGTTGCGGGTTTTTCTCCTTTGCTATAAAATATTGAATTTTGTCATTACAAAGTATCACCTGAAAATAAGGAAATAATCATGACAGCACCAGGCCCTCTGCGGGTGGAAAAGATTGGTGGTACCACCATGTCCCGCTTTGATGAAGTTCTTAATAATGTCATCCTGCGCAATGAAGATGACATCTACAATCGAATCTACGTTGTCTCCGCCTACGGAGGGATTACCAACGAACTGCTTGAACACAAAAAGACAGGACAGCCGGGGATTTATCAAACATTTATCCACGGAGAGCATTACGAGCCAGCCATTGAGCGCCTGCAGAAAAAACTGCGCAGAATCAATCTCGATTTTGAAACGATCGGTCTTGATGTCGAGGTGGCCAACTCCTTTATCTGCAATCGAATTGAAGAAACGGTGAAAATACTGCGCAGCATGGACAATGTGCTCGGCTCCGGCTATCTCACCAAGAACGAGGTCATGCCTGCAGCGCGGGAGCTGCTCGCCTCCATAGGTGAGATGCACTCCGCTTTCAACTCAGCCAACATCCTGCAGAACCGGGGATACAATGCCACCTTTGTTGATCTCAGCGGCTGGCAGGACCGGGTGGAACGCTCCATTGATGAACGTATCGCCTGCACCTTCAAATCTCTTGATCCTTCCAGCACAATTTGTGTCGCAACCGGCTACACCAAAGGGACAGAGGGAATCATGCGGGAATTTGACCGCGGCTACTCCGAGGTAACCTTCTCCAAGATTGCGGTGCAGTTAAAGGCAGTGGAAGCGGTGATCCACAAAGAGTATCATCTCTGCTCCTGCGACCCGCTGATCATCGGCAAAGACAAGGTACATCCAGTGGGACGAACCAACTACGATGTCGCCGACCAGCTCGCCGATGTGGGCATGGAGGCGATTCACCCCAAAGCTTCCAAGCCGCTGGAAACGGCGGGGATCGCCATCCGCATGAAAAATGCCTTCGACCCTGACCACGCCGGAACACTGATCACCACCGACTTCATCTGCCCGAGCTCAAAGATCGAAATCATCGCCGGCTCCGATAAAGTCACCTCTCTTGAGATACACGACACCCGCATGGTCGGCGAGGTTGGATTTGACATGAAAATCATGGAAGTACTGCAGCGCCATGGAGTCAGCTATATTAACAAGGCCACCAACGCCAACACCATCGACGTTATCATTTATGACAAAGACTGCAAAAAAAGTCTGCTCAACGCATTGCGTGCCATTTTTGAAAATGTCAACACAGAGAAGGTGGCCATCGTCTGCGCCATCGGCTCCAACATTGCTAAACCAGGTATTCTGGCAAAAGCAGCGGACGCCCTCGCTTCAGAGGATATCAACATTCTCTCGGTCTCCCAAACCTCCCGCCAGACCAATATGCAGTTTACAGTGAAACGGGAGCAGTTTATCCCGGCACAGAAAGTGCTGCACCATGCGCTCTGTGTAGAATGAAAAAAACTAAAACCCTTTCATAAACTTTTCTCAGGACAACGACGACATGTTCAGTTTAAAAAAACTCTCTGTCTTTTTACTTGAAAAATGGCAGACCCGAGAGAGTTATTCTCCCATGGAGGAAGAAAACCTTCCTCCCCTGCCTTTCGCATGGCTGAGTGCCGGCATCCTCTGCTTTATTGTCATCGTTATATTTCGTTCATGGGAAAATCTAACTCATCCGGGGTTTTACGCGGAGGATTCAGTTCTCTATTTTAACATTTTCTATGGTGATAAACAGCCGCTCAACAAACTTTTTTTTGCCCCACACGGCTATCCAGCAATTCTGAACAATCTCGCCGCATTACTGATTGCCAAAGCTAATATCCTCTACCAGGCAACCCTGTACCACCTGGCCCCGCTTCTCTCAGGAATCGTCACCGTAGCGGCCTTTTCTTTTTCCGGGCTGATCCGCAACAAACTACTGCTTTTTATTGCCCCACTACTCCTCGGACTGTCGGGAATGAACCACAATTATTACTATCTCACAGTCACCTTTCAGATGTATGTGGTAATCATTCTTCTGCTAAACCTGCTCTTCTGGCGGACGAAACCGAGTAAGGTTCCAGGGGTGCTCTTCTTTCTATTCCTCACCCTCCTTATCTGGTCCGGCCCCTACTCCGTGCTCACCGTTCCATTTGCATTGCTCTACATTCTGCTTTTCAGAGATCGGGTTCCCATGTTCCTAGCACTGATCATCGTAGTACTTTTTTATGTACTTGCTGTAAACAGCGGAACAGTTCGTCTCGGCAATCTTTTTACCCCCTTTATTCTCTCAATGTGGGGGAAATCGCTGGTCTTTGATATTTTTTATATGGGACAGCTTCCACTTACCGCAATAAATGCCATCACCCTGGCTGTCATTCTTGTCTTTTTCGCCACAGTTTTCCTGCTTCTGCGCCGAGACCGCTTCTTTCTCAAGACTTCCCTGCTCTTTCTCGCAATTATCGTACTGAACTATGCACCCTTTCTTCTCAGTACAAAGCTCGCCATGTATCACAGAATCTTTCCCTGTCACATTGCCATTTCACAATTTTTCTGGCTCGCATTTCTGCTCTTCACCATTGATCGGCTTTGCCTCCGCTTTGTACTGATCAAAAAACAGATGGCTTTCGTTTTCTGCCTCCTCGCCATCGCTTTCATTATTAACGACAATCTGCATCATCCCGAGAAATATCGGGAAAGTATTATCCCCGATATCCCTCAATTTCTCGCCACGATCAAAGAATATGAGGAATTAAATTTGGCCGAAAAACACCAGCAGGTCATCATTGAAACACCTGGATCTCTGGTTATGAGAAGAAAGGAGGGAGAACAAAGAAGAAAAGAGGGAAAACCTGTCAGGCGTCGAGATTGCGTTATCGTGAAAGCCAGGGTAGGAGACCAGACATCTGACGCTGAAATGCTAAAGAGCATTTTTATCTCTGGAGGCGAAAAGACCATAACGATCCCTGAAAGAAGACAAATGCCATCTCGCAAACAGGATTGACAGATTTCCAAGGAAGAAGCCGTGTGCAGCCTGCTCCGTAGAGAATCTGCAAAGGGCTGGCTCAGAGGAGTTTTAGACAGACAAACAGACGCCCGGCAATTATTCTCCGTCTCGTTACAGGCGAAGCACTGGTAATGGTGATCACCTGGAGAATTGACCTTATCTCAGGATCGCCATTTTCTCGAAGAAGTTTCCAGATAGATGAGCCCCCTTAAATAAGAAATGGTGAGACCTCATGTCAGAGAAGATCTCACCACTTCTTATAGAGCTCAAATGAAAGAAACATGTTTTACAAATCGACCGTTTCCTCCCCGATCTCCTCAGCCTTTTTCCCTGAAAACTCCTCCGCAGAAAGAAGCAAATACTCCAAAGTAGTCGGAGCCTTAAGTCTGAGAATGAACTGGAAAGCAAAAAGCGACTTACTCATCCTGATAAAACTGCAGTGCGTTTTTTCACACAGCCGCCGCAAAAAATCGGAGTCAAAAACAGCTGACCAGGGGATGGGAAGTCCCACAGCATCTTCAACTTCGAAACCGTTCTGGGTAAAAAACTTACGCACCGACCGCAGGGTAAAAAAGTGCGCTGATTGCAGGTTTGTGATCCCCCGTCGACTGTAACCGAAGCGACCACACAGCAGGGAGAGTCGCGAAAGGAAAAAGCCAATATTGGCTGAAGTCACGCAAATCTGCACCTCGGGGGAGAGGCGGCAGATTTCCTTCAGCTTCTTCACCAGCGCTGTGGGATTCTCCGCCATGCCAGAGCCCTCCAGCAGATAAATCACCTCAAAATGGCTTCCATCCCACTCCCTGCGGGCAAATTCAGAACCGTCACACTGCTCCAAAGAACACCCCCGAATCTCAAGCTCCCGTACAAAGCCTGCAGGTGATCCTCCCACCAGCAAAACCCGAGTTCCCACTGACAGTTCCCTGGAGAGAAGCGCGCTGCGAAACAATACGTTTGAGGGACAATCATCTTCAGGCTGAACCCGCTCCGGAGCACAGTCATATTTCGCCTCATAGAAGATATGCAGAGGCTGCAGCCGAGCCACTGTTGTTTCTCTCGCCACATCAAAGGCATATTTCAAACCGTTGACATGGCAGATTTCATCCCCGTAAAAGGTGGGAATCGGCAGCTCCTTAATGCGCAGGCCAGCAAAAATAAACTGGATAATAATCTCAGTATCAAAGTGAAAATCATTACTGTTGAGCTGAAAAGGAATCCTGCTCAGCGCTTCCACACTGTAAAGCCGATAGCCGCTGTGAAATTCACTCAATTTTGAGCGCAGCATTAAATTCTGACAGGTGGTGAGCACGGTGTTCCCGATGAACTTGTAGAGGGGCATGCCGCCCTTGAGTGCATCCCGTCGTTTCAGCATCCGTGAACCAAACACCGCATCGGCATCTCCAGCGGCAAGCGGCATCAGCAGTTCCGGCAAACACTCCGGGGCGTACTGGCCGTCTCCGTGAACAAGGGCGACCCAGTCATACCCCTGCTCAACGGCATAGTGAAAACCGATTTTCTGGTTTCCGCCATACCCCTGGTTGACCGGGTTATAGAGAACAGTAATCTTGAAAGGAATCTCGCCGGTCCTTTTCACCAGTTCACTGCGCCGAAAAGTCTCATCCTTTGAGGAGTCGTCAATAATAAGGACATCAACATCATAGTGCTCCAGCAATGACTCGGGGATGCGGCGCAACACTGACTCAATGGTCTGTTCAGCATTATAGGCAACAATAAAAACCAGCAGTCGAGCAGTTTTCTCTTTCACATTTATCTCACTACTAAAATTTTTCAACACCCCGGTACCCCTGTTCTGCACTTGTCATCATCGCCCTGCGGCGCAACAACGGGCAGCATAATATTACTGGTATCAGGAACGGTGGACATCCCGTTCCCATCGTCATCCATAACAGGACTCTCTTCGGCAAAAATCGCTGACCTCTCCTTTTCGGTCGTAAATCGACAATTCTTTTCCAGCCAGGGAAGAATCTGATTCGTACCGTTAAGAATTTCGTACTTCATATCGCTGCCGCCGGGAGCAATAAGGATAGGGATTGAACCGACACCAATGCTGCGCATGAAGCCAATATTGGCAGAGGGATCATAATTGTTATTAATCGCCGCCCCTGTAAAGCTGAAAGGTTTGGTTCTTTTCTCAATGGGGTTAAACCTGATGTTGCAGGAGCTCTCCTCCTGCAGATAATCAATAACTCTCTCACAGTGTGGACAGGTCTCTGAGAAGAGCAGGGTAATGGTTTTGTCGTTGCCCTGCTCGGCATAGGTCGCCATAGTACCAAAGGTAAGTGATTTCCCCGCCCCTCCAGCGTCAAACTGCAGTGCAAAGGCAGCAATCAACACCGCACAGAACGCAATCAGTCCGCGCATTATCTGGTCCATTCCACTGAACAATGTTAACAAGACAATGAAAGCAAACACAATCAGGCAGGAACCGCAAAAGGCATGCGCCACCGAATATTGAAAGAAAATTAACACTCCTTCCGCTGCCATTCCGGCGGTAAGCATATACCCGGCACACTTATCCGCAATCTCGGATTCCGCAAAACGCGCCACCGCTGAACAAATGCAGATAAGAGTAAAGAAAAGGGCACCAAGCCCATAAAAATAGAGAGAAGGGACATTAGTCAGCCTCTCCACTATATCGCAGCCATCGTTGAGGCAAAAACCCTCACCTTTGGTAAAAATCAACCAGACTTGTATTCCCGAAGCAACTGCTGCGAGAAAAGAAAGAAACGTACGAATCATACCAGATGCCTTTTTTTGTTCGGATCCTGACAGCTCCTTCCGCAAATAAGCTGTGCTGGATGGAACGGCCCGCCTTGAGAAGCAAATTTTACATTTTGAGTAAATTATGCTCACCACACTTCACTGCATTCTACAGTTTTCCACCTTTTCCAACTACTCCGGCCAGGAAAAGAAAGAAGCAGAAACGGCCACATCCTCAGGGAATGCAGCCGCTTTATCTTCAACAAAACATATGTTCAGCGTAAATTACAGCTTGAAGAACATGGCTATCTTCTTCAGCGTTTTTTCGCCAATACCTTTAACATTTTTGAGATCATCCACAGATTTAAAATTACCGTTGGCTTTGCGATACTTCACAATCGCCTGAGCAGTCTTCGGCCCAATGCCGGGAACCGCCGTCAACTCATCGGCAGTCGCCTTGTTCAAAGAGATACTCTTTGCTGCAGGAAGAGCTTTTTTAGAAACTGCTTTACTTGACGCCTTTTTCATTGTCTTCGCGTCTTTGCTGACGGCAGTACTCACTTTGTCAGTGCTGGAAGCAGCAAAAGAAGCAGTCATGGGAGCGGCCACAAGACCGGCAGCACAAAGCAGAGCGACACAGAAACGAGTAAATTTCATCATATCCTCCATGGAATGGGTGGGTACCTGCGCAACTCCAGACACGCACAGGTATAATTTAGGGTCCCTTAAATAATATTATATTTCGTTTATATTCAAGGCTCAGGAGAAAATTTACCGCAGGGATATTATTGATATTCCGAGGATAAATTTTTGACTGTAACGAAGAA
>JBFHIO010000088.1:0-6877 GCA_041596435.1 Desulforhopalus sp.
CAAGATTCCCTTAAGTGAATCAGATAAAAAAGAGGCTGCCCCGTAAGGGACAGCCTCTTTTTTTATGCAGTTTGAACTGCAAAGTCATCAAAAAAATATTACAGGTTTACCCTCGGTTTTTCAGGATACGTGCCATATCCTTGGCGAAGTAGGTAATGATCATATCTGCACCGGCGCGCTTGATGGAGAGCAGGGTCTCTTCCATGACGGCATCCCCGTCGATCCAGCCATTGGCCGCAGCGGCCTTGATCATGGAGTATTCACCGCTGACGTGATAGGCGGCAACCGGAAGGTCAAACTCCTGTCGAACAGCAGCCAGCACATCAAGATAAGCGACGGCCGGTTTTACCATGACGATATCTGCACCCTCATCAATATCAAGGCTGACTTCACGAATTGCCTCCCGGATGTTGGCGGGATCCATCTGGTATCCTTTGCGGTTTCCAGACTGCGGAGCGGAGTCTGCGGCATCACGGAAGGGGCCGTAGAAGGAAGAGACGTACTTCGCAGAATAGGCCATGATGGGCACCATCTCAAAGTTGTGCTCGTCCAGGGTGGCACGAATCTCCGCCACCCGGCCGTCCATCATATCAGAGGGGGCGACCATGTCTGCTCCGGCCTCTACGTGGGAGAGGGCGACTTTAGCGAGGATCTCAAGGGTAGAGTCATTGTCTACTTCACCGTTGATCAGGCAGCCGCAATGTCCGTGGCTGGTGTATTCGCAGAGGCAGACATCGGTGATGACCAGCATCTCCGGGACTTTTTTCTTCAGTTCCCGAATAGCCTGTTGCACGATGCCATCTTTGATGTGCGCGCTGGTACCCATGGCGTCTTTTGTTTCGGGAATTCCGAAGAGCAGCAGGGAGTTTACTCCAAGCTCAAGACACTCACGGGCCTCTTTTTCCAGCAGGTCCACGCTGATACGGAAGACTCCCGGCATGGAAGAAATCTCTTCACGTTTGTTTTTCCCCGGCATTACAAAGAGCGGGTAGATGAATTGATCGGCGGTCATCCGAGTTTCGCGGATAAGGGAACGCAGGGTTGCGGTCCGGCGCATGCGCCGGGGTCTGTATTCTGGAAATACCATGTTGTTTCTCCTTTTGTGCGGGCTATATGAGGCCCATTGCTTTTAGTTTTTTATGTAGATGACTGCGTTCAAGGCCAACAGCCTCGGCAGTTTTAGTGACGTTGCCGTCGTTCTCCAGCAGTTTCTGCTGTAAATACTCCTGTTCAAAAAGATGCTTCGCCACCTTGTAATCCTCCCGCATCAGACTGTTCAGATTTGAGGATGGTGGAGTGGTTGGTTCTGTGACCGATGGGGTGGTACCAGGGCCGAGGAAAATTTGAATCTGCTCGGCAGAGATCTCCTTCTCCGGGCACATGATAATCAGGCGCTCAATAAAGTTGCGCAGTTCTCGCACGTTTCCCGGCCAGGGATGGGCCATCATTTCAGTGAGTGCAGCGGCTGAGAATGTTTTGGCTTTCAGCCCTTTTCGGGTGATCGCTTTCATCAAAGACTCTACCAGCAGTGGAATATCTTCGAGCCGTTTGCGCAGTGGGGGCAGGGTGATGGGTACGACGTTGAGCCTGTAGAAGAGATCGGCGCGAAAATTGCCGGCCTCAATTTCCTGCTCGAGATTTTTGTTGGTTGCAGCGAGAACCCTTACGTTGACTGAGATGGTTTTATTGCCGCCAACCCGTTCAAATTTCTGTTCCTGGAGGATGCGTAGAATCTTCGCCTGGGTGATAAGGCTCATGTCGCCAATTTCATCAAGAAAGAGAATCCCGCCGTTCGCCAGGTCAAACTTGCCGCGTTTACTGGTTGTGGCTCCAGTGAAAGAACCTTTCTCATGGCCGAAGAGTTCGGATTCAATCAGCTCTTCCGGAATGGCCGCACAGTTCAGCTCCACCATCGGCTGGCTTGCGGTGGCCGATTCGCGATGGATGGACTGCGCGACCAGCTCCTTACCGGTGCCGTGTTCGCCGCGGATCAGTACCCAGGCCTCGGTGGGGGCGACCATGCTGATCTGCTGGCGGATGGCGGCAATGGCCTTCGATTGCCCCGTGAGTCCCGGGGTGTCCTTCCTGTTCTGACGCAGCAGGGTATTCTCCTGCTCCAGTTTTGCATAGCGCAGGCCGTTGCTGATGGAGAGGATTACCTTGTCGTAGGAGAGTGGCTTCTCAATGAAATCATAGGCCCCTTTTTTGGTGGCATCCACGGCGGTGTCTATGGTTCCATGCCCGGAGATCATGATTACCGGCAGAGGGGAGATCTCTTTTATTTTCACCAGAGTCTCCAGCCCGTCCATGTTGTCGCCCAGCCAGATATCAAGGAGAATCAGGTCGATTCCGCCTCTGTCCACCATCTCCAGGCCCTCTTCACCAGAGGAGGCTGTGAGTGGGGCAAATCCTTCATCTTCAAGGATCTCCGAAAGAGATTCGCGGATGGCGGCTTCATCGTCAATTATGAGAATCTTTTTCGTCATTGGATGTTGAAGAGGGTTTCATGCTGCTGAAGAATGGGCCGTGAGCGGCAATTCGATAATAAAAATGGTTCCCCGGGGAGTGTTATCCTGAACCCGAATGTGACCATTATGATCGGCGACAATAGTGGAGACGATGGCCAGACCAAGACCCGTTCCCGTTTTTTTCGTGGAAAAATAGGGTTCGAAGAGGCGTGCCTGATTTTCAAGGGGGATGCCCGGGCCGTCATCAGCCACAGAAATGAAGAGTGTGTTTTCCATATCATCCCGATCCAGGGTCACGGATATCTTACCGCCGACCGGCAAAACTGCAACTGCATTGTCGAGCAGATTAATCAGACAGCGCTTTATCTGCTCTCGGTCGAAGGGGAATATCGGAATTTCATTGGCTACAAAGGTGAATTGTATCTGGTGGTGTGCTTCTTCGTAGAGGTCGAGTGTTTTCCGCGTGAGCGTCACGATATTCCCTTCCACCTTTTCAATTTTGGGCATGCGGGCAAACTTGGAAAACTCGTTGACCAGCAGCTTGATCTCGTCCACCTGGTCAATGATGGTATTGGTGCATTTATCAAGAACGCTGCCCTGCTCGGCAATGAGCTGAGGATAGCGCCGGCGCAGTCGCTGAGCGCTGAGCTGGATAGGAGTGAGGGGGTTCTTAATCTCATGGGCAATGCGCCGTGCCACCTCACGCCAGGCCGCCATGCGCTGCATTTTTTCAATTTTAGTCAGATTGTCAAAGACCAGCACGTAGCCGAGCAGCTCACCATTATCATTGTCGAGTCGGGTGAAATTGATCAGCAGAGAAAAGCCCTTGCCGAGGACCCGCAATTTGATGTGCTTTTCGATGGTGAGTTTCCCGGTGACGCTCAATTCTTCAATAAAACCGATGACAATCTCTGCCTGGGAGGGTGGCAGAACATCGGTGAAATTGCGATTTATAAAGAAGCTGCTGTCGATATTGAGCAGGTTTTCTGCAAAGCGGTTGATGGTGGTTATTTTTCCATCACGGTCCAGGGAGATAACCCCCGCCTGGACGTTTTGCAGAAGAATTTCCGTGTAGCGCCGCCGTTGTTCGGACTCCTCCGAACTGCGCTGCAGAGCGGCATGGGTTCCGGCAAGTTCCTGGTTGGAGCGATTGAGATGATCGGTCATCTGGTTGAAGGATTTCATCAGCTTGCCCATTTCATCGTTGCTGTCGGCGGGCATTTGAAACTGCAGATCGCCTCCGGCGACTCTCTGCGTGGCGAGGACGAGGTTTTCCAGCGGTGAGGTGAGTCCGCGGGAGATGTAAAGGCCGAACCAGATGGCAGCAAAGGCCACCATCAACGTGACGATGAGCAGAAAGACCACCAGCCAGAATTTAATAGGTTCTTTAAAGTGCTTGAGCTGGCGGTAGTTTTCTACACCATGACTGATGGCCGTCATTTGAGCAAGTTGTTCCGAATCAAGCAGAATCGAGCAGATGATCAGTGCCTTGTCAGTCCCTTCGGGGCCAGGGTTGAGCAGAGTGACACTGCTGACGAGGGATCCGTTTTTCAGATCCTGAACCAGCGATTCGCTGGCTCCGCCAATTCTAACCTTTTGTAGAATCTTCCAGGGAATGTCGGGGAGGAGTGTGTCCTGGATGCGTGGACTGGCGACCTTCAGTTTTCCTTTGCCATCAAGTCTTTCCAGCCGGATAATATCAAGGTTCCCGTCAGGGGTGTAGTGGATGATTCTTTTCAAGAGCTCTTCTGTGCCGTCTCCGGGGAGAGCTTTGAGGCCGTCATCGTGCAGAACCTGTCCGATGGACTGATTGAACTGGGTGGTCTGTTTTTTTCCTGTGTTGAGCAGAGACTGTGCAAGAGTAAGTGATTTTTGCAGGGAGTCTTCTACGGAATCGTCAAACCAGTAGTCCATGGAGGTTGAAATTATCTGCATGGAGATGAAGAAGAGCAGCAGGGTTGGAATGAGGGAGAGCAGCAGAAAAGAGGCAATCAGTTTGGTTTTCAGCTTGCGGCCGAAACGGCGTGCACGTCCTTCAAACAAGACCTCTGCGAGGTTTCGCAGTACAAGGAAGAGAAAGACAAGTGCAAGCAGGACATTGACATTGATAATAATGAAAATGAGGATGTTGTCGTCCTGCGGACCTCCAGGTTCCCCGCTGAACAGACTCGCCTGAAACCCTGCGGCCAGGGGAATAAACAGCAGACAGAAGAATATAATCCACCTTCGAATATGCTTGCGCCGCTGGCGCAGACGTCCCACGTTGGCGGCGGAAAGATCAGGCTGGTTGAGGTCGTCGATTTGTGCTGTCATGGTTTGACTGACTGATAGTGAAATTCAATGGTCTGCCAGTCGATTCGCCGGTCATCCCAGGTGAGGAAAGGTAAAATCGACTCAAGGCCTGGTGGCAGGCTCTTGTGGTAGAGCTCAGCCTTTATTCTCAGGGTGTAGGTATTGTTCGGAATCAGGCGGCCAACATTGGTTATCGGAACCCCGCTGAGGGTGTTAAGGGCCTTTTCGGCGCTGGCGGCATCAGTGAAAACCTGACTGCGGTTGTTGTGTTCTTCAAGGTGGACATGATAATCGTCAGTGAGGGTATCGTAGTTGATGATATGCTGGAAGGTGCGTTCAGCGACCAGTTCACCGGGCCCCCCCCGGGCTTTGCGGTGGAGTTTCATCGTGAAGGTAAACGTGAGAGGAAGACCGCTGTGCAGTTCTTCACGCATTTCCTCGTTGAGGCTGTGTTTCAGCTTCGCATAGAAGAGAAGGGTGCTGGGGGAGACGGCTGCTGTGAGTTCAACAAACTTCGCCGCATTGTCAGCCCGGGCGGGCAGGGCCGGGAGAAAGAAGGTGAAAAGAAGCAGGAAGGCTGCAGTTCGGAGCATGTCTGGTTTCCCCTGATATGGGCGGGATTATTCGATGATTATCCTGCAATATACTGAACCATGCGGGTTTTGTCCACGAACGGGCAGATTACAGGGGGTGCCTGTATCTGTTGAAATTTTCGAAGGTTCGAGGCATATATGGGCATATACTATTAACCTGTTAATCCTCAGCCCGCAGACGAGCCATGCCACGACCGAAAAAAGAACGAAACTTTGAGCATCAATTCAGCGAATTAATTTATCGTCCCGCAGGGGTTCCTCTGGAAGGCTTGCATCAGGTGGACCTGCATCGCGATGAGCTTGAAGCTCTGCGCCTTTGTGATTGTGTCGGTCTCACCCAGGAGGAGGCCGGGCAGCAGATGGGAGTGTCGCGGGGGACAATCCAGCGAATTCTTACTGTCGCCCGCTCCAAGACCGCTACTGCTCTCTCTGAAGGTTATGCTCTCGCCTTTGTAGGTGATGAGCTGTAGATCCCCTTATTGCTCCGGCTGTGCTTCTGCTTCGCTTCCCACCCGATGGATTGTGAGATGCGGGAAGGGAATATCCCAGCCGTACTGAGTACAGGCGTCTACACACCAGCGCTGGATTGCCCGCCGCAGACGGTTGTAGACAGGTCCGGCGCTGCCTTTGAAGTCCGCAATAACCACCAGATCCAGTGAGGATGCCCCTGCCGAGTTAAACTCCACTCGCAGCGAGAGCAACTCTTCCTGGTGGCCCTCTGCTTCAATTCTGCCGAGAATAAAGTCTTCAAGTTGTTTGGGAATCGGTCCGGTGGCGTCTGCCTGGTTGTCATAACTGATTCCAAAATACTCCTTGATACGGAAGTTACGTGACAGGTTGAGCGGGGCAAGGCTGAGAAAATCTGCTGTCCGGTAGGTTTTATGGGAACCCCCACGCAAGACCAGCTCCACAATCTCGTGGGAGAGGGCGACTACGCCGCCGCGGGTGCCGTCGGAGAGGATTACCCAGTCATCCCGGCGGCAGGGAAACCACTGTTCATGTCTGCTGAAGGTTCGCGAAGTCTTATCGAAGAGATCGCGAATCGGAACCTTTATGGTGAGGCCGAGATCAGGATTTTCAAGGGTAGTGCGCATGTTGATATTTTTCACCAGCCAGGGCACCCCGTAAAGGATGAGTCTCTCGCCTTCGCGTACCGGACCTGCGTTGAGCATCATTTCACTCTGCTGCCAGAATCTCGGCAGCGCGGTTTTCGTTGCCCAGGCGAGTCCGGCGAGAATGATAATGGCAAAGGAGAGAAGGGCCCAGTCCTCCACTACATAAAAGACGAGAATGAAGGCGAAGATACCGGCAAGGATAGTGGAAACCTGAAAGGCGAGGTCATACACACGAATCTGGAAAGGGCGATACTCGTTGTCATGGCCCGGAATCATCCTGCGGATAAAGGTCTGCAGAAAGCGAAAGAGGAAGACAATCAGAAAACAGGTAACGAGGGCTATGGTGAGGTAAAGCCCCCGGGTTCGGGCAAATTTTTTGAGAGTTGCCTTGCTGCTCTCCAGCAGGGTC
>JBFHIO010000089.1:0-6876 GCA_041596435.1 Desulforhopalus sp.
CAGGCAGATCAGGCCACGGCCATAACGGGCCATGAAATTGATTGCCTCCGGGGTCACAGCCTCGGCGGCCATCGTCAAGTCGCCTTCATTCTCTCTGTCTTCGTCATCAACCAGGATGATCATCTTCCCGGCCCTGATATCTTCAATTGCCTCTTCAATGGAACTGACAGCCATAAACTTGCCTCATTATTTATTGTTACACAGCAACAGACAACGTTTCTTCATACCGTTTTTTTGTACAGAAACTTTATAAGAATCCGTTCTCTGCCAGAAAAGTGCCGTTCAGTCCACTTGCATGTAGACTGTCGTCTCCTTTCGGCAACAGTAATTTTTCTACATATTTGCCAATAAGATCAACTTCGATATTCACCCTGCCCCCAGCCTTCAGTCGCTCGAGGGTAGTCAATTTCAAGGTATGCGGAATAATGGAGACGGAGAATCCATTTGTATCACAACTGTTCACCGTCAAGCTGATACCATCAATTGCCACAGAGCCTTTTTCGATGATATACCGCGTCTGCTCAACCGGGACGATGAAATGGAAGACCGTGTAGTCACCCTCCCTTTGAATAGATTTCACTGTAGCAGTACAGTCAATATGCCCGGACACGAGATGTCCGCCAAGTCGATCGACAAGGCGCAGAGCCCGCTCCAGATTGAGCCGCTGCCCCGGCGTAAATTTCCCAAGGGTTGTCCGGGAAAGAGTCTCCGGAGAGACGTCAGCACAAAAGCAACGCCCTTTGATTTCGTATGCCGTCAGACAAACCCCGTTCACAGCAATGGATTCGCCCTCTTCAGGTTTATCCAGATCAAATCCGGCTTCCACCTCAAAGACAACTCCACCGCCAGCCTTTCGCCGCCCTGTAAGGCGCCCTTCTCCTGCTACGATTCCAGTAAACACGGAAAACCTCGACGGTTCAGACTAGGACAGCACCTTTTCGGCTTTCTCTTCAAACCGTTTGGAGTATCCCTGGTGTTTAAAATTACTGTGGATGGACGCAATGGTTCGATATGTATCCGCAGCTTTCTCCTTCTCTCCCATCTGCAGATGAATATCTGCAATGCGTTCCATGATCACGACAACCCCCTGAACGTTTCGGTTGTCTTCATGGAAATCAAGGATCGTAAAACAATCCTCCAGAGCTTTACTATAATTTTTCAGTCCGAGCCAGGCAGTGATACGCGTATCAAGAATAGAGATGAGACTCATCCGATCTTTCGCCGCATCACAAATGTTCCATGCCCGCTGATAATGTTTCAGTGCTGCCTCATAATCCTTTTTCTCCAGACACAAGTGCCCGAGCTGATTCGAGGTATTGGCAATACCGCCTTTGTTGTCTTTTTCCTCAAAGGTGAGCAATGCATTATGCAGTGCCGCTGCAGCCTGACCGAAATCGCCATTCTCGAGAAAACGCTTCCCTTCCTCATACTCTTTCTGCTCCGGAGTATTCGGTGTGTTTTTGTTCTCGAGAGTCGACATCTTTTTTATATCGCTCAGGGGTTGAATATTCCCACTCATTTATCTAATCCTCCACGTATTTTCTGAATTGCCCTTTGTGCTTCTGCAGCAACAGTAGACTCAATCATCTTTCCATCACGACAGAAGACAAAAGTTTCTTTATCCTCGCTGTGCTCCATAAGCTGCATGGTCGCTTCACTCGCCTTGAGGTTACCGAGCAGGCGGGCCATCTGGCCCCGAATCTGCACATCCGGATGTTTAAGGAAATGAAACACGGTGAAAAAAGGTGTGTCGCGTACAAGATCAGGCCGGATTCTGGCCACTTCACACAGCGCCCAGACAGCCTGATTGCGGGTTGAGTCTTCAGTAACATAATTGAGCAGGTAGCGGGTAAAAGCACCAAAGATATCAGGGCGCTTTGCAATGATAAACCCTATAGACTCCAACATACCCCATGGAGTTGCGGCGGAGTCCGAACACGCCGCAAACAAACGATGAAGCAATTCGGAAACACTCCCCGGCTCCCTCGTTGAAACCCGGGCACAAACACAGCCGATCATCCACGCCGTATGCCACCGATTACTTTCGTCCGCATCATAAAGCAGGCGCTGCATCAGGCGAAGCGTTTTTTTGTCCTCAAAGCAAAGAGCAACAAGAGTATCCTCATCTTCAGCTTCAACCAGCTCTTTTACCTGACGCTTATTTGTCTTCCGGCGGACCTGCCCCTTTTCAAGGGCCGGCTCCATTTTCGGAATACCCTGTTTTTGAGAATCCCCGGCTGCAACACTCAGATTCGCCTCTTTTTTATCCTTCACCCTCTGGACGATTTCCTGAATCTCTGTATGCAGACGGATAAAATAGAGAACCCCATTAGCCGCGTGGCCATCAACGTTCCCTTTAGCAAAAACCTCGTGCCGGGCCTCATCGTAATTTTCAATACGCCCAGTGAGATAATCATCATCCGGCATCAACTCCCACGCCAGATCAGAATTGTTCCCACAGGCGTAAATAAGAGTCTCTACCATTGCAGCCCCAACATTGTGTCCAGTGGCATCACAACTGTAGACAGCACCACATTGACAACGCCCCACGGGGAACTCCGTCATTTTACGTTCCGGGGCATCGGATGGTCTGCCAACATCGGATCCGCAAAACGGACACCAAGGCCGTACGGTTTCGTGCTTATTAGCCATAAGAAGAAAACTGCCCTATAGTTTACGGGAACATCGAACAACCAGTATTTCGCCCATTCTCTTCGTTACAGTTAGAAATTTATCTTCGGAGGCAAGCGCCAGACTCCGATATCAATATAGACCTTCGATAAATTTTTTCCTGCAATTCGAATATGAACGAAATACAAGGTAATTCAAGTTACCCTTATGTTATTTTTGCTGATATTACGAAAGTGCCTCTTCAAGTTTCTCGACAAAATTCGGATCGACCGAATATCCGAGCTCCTTTGCCTTAAGCATATGGTTCTGTGAGTCTTTGTAATTCTCAACAAAGTAAAGAGCTACTGCGAGATTATTATGTCCAAGGGGGGAATCTGGTTCCAGGTCGAGAGCCTTGCGGGCTGCCTCTACTGCACGATCATCTTCTCCCTTCATGGTGAGAACGGAGGTAAGATTGATCCATGTGCTGGCCAGTTTCGGATTAAATTGAATGGCTTTGGTATACGCTTCAAGGGCTTTTTCCAGCTCATTGCGCTGTTGCCAGATAAGACCGAGGTTGGCGTGAGCCTGAGCATTTTCAGGCTGAATTTCCACAGCCTGCTCATTCATTTTCTGCGCCTTGTCGATCTCTCCCATACCGAAATAAATGGCCCCAAGATTAATCATCGCTTCCGTGCTCAGTTCATCAATTTCTGTCGCACGTGTCAAGGCAGCAATCGCCTCTTCCATTCGCCCGGCCTTCATATACACCAGGCCAAGATGCTGAAATGCCATTACATTATCGGGGTGTTCCTTGCATTTTTTTTCAAGTTCCGCGATTACTGCTGCCAAGTCTTCTTTTAACTCATCTGTCATAACATTCCTTATAGGTTACCCCTGCGACCTCAAGTCATTCGGGATTTTTCCAAAGAAAACCGACACAAAAAGAATCGGTAAAGAGGGCTTTACTATAGACATAACTCACAGAGTTGCAACATGAAATCCCCAGAGGCCTCAGGCCCTGCTGGCGAGGATACACTTTGCCTCTTTTACGTCTGCACTGATTTGCGTACGCAGGGCATCAATTGACTCAAAACGAACCTCCCCCCGCAGATACTGTAACAGGCTGATAACAATCTCTTCCCCGTAGATATCATCCTTAAAATCAAAAATAAACGTTTCGGCAACAAGCAGGCCTTCTTTAAAGGTGGGATTCCGACCGATATTCGCCACTCCGCCATACTCCCTGCCGCGCAACAGAACCCGACAGGCATATACACCATAGCGCGGAACCAGCTCTTCTCCGCTGAACTGGAGGTTGGCTGTGGGAAATCCGAGCTCCGCCCCGCCACGATTCTGCCCTCTCTGCACCGCCCCCCTTATCTGCCAGGGCCTGCCGAGCAATTCTCCTGCGAGATCAATACGCCCCTCAGCGACCAGCTCACGAATACGCGTGGAGCTCACAGGTTGTCCATAGAGTTGAAACGGGGGAACAACACTCACGGCAAATCCATACTGTTTTCCCTGCTCCCGCAGAAAACTGATATCACCAGAGCGTCCCCTGCCAAAAGCATAGTCGTAACCGATCACCAGCTCTTTCACACTGAGTTTACCAACGAGTATTTTCTGGACAAACTCATCTGCTCCGGTGGCTGCAAACTCCCGCGTAAAGGGAATGAGAATAAGGATTTCAATCCCGGCGCCTTCGATCAGCTCAATCTTTCGCTGCATCGTCGAAATCCGCTTTACTCCGTCCGGACGCAAGACCTCCAGGGGATGCGGATCAAAGGTTATAGCAATACTGGTCCCTCCGCAGCTGGCAGCCAGCTCGATTACACGGGAAAAAAGCTTGCGGTGCCCAAGATGAACACCATCGAAATTGCCAATGGTGACACAGGCACAGTGAATATTTTGGGGTATATCGTTGAGACTGCGAATTATTTGCATGCAGTAGATTCCTTTTTCTGCTTTTTAATCTATTTATCACAATTTTGGTATCAAGAAACTCTTGACAAGAAGCAACTTTTTTAGCATAATTGCCAGCTCGTTGCCGAAGTGGCGGAATTGGTAGACGCGCCAGGTTCAGGGTCTGGTGGGGTTATCCTCGTGGAAGTTCGAGTCTTCTCTTCGGCACCAATGAATAATCAAGGCTTTATCTCCGATATACTGTGAGATAAAGCCTTTTTTATTTTCTTTTTCCATAGTTTGACTCATTGTTCTTGCCTCCCAGACTCTTTTCTTGTTCTGACTGTCAGAACGTCGCAAATAATGGCCGAATACCTTAACATCATCACCCGTTAAAAAGCAATTCCCACACCGGGAAGAGAAAAGAATAACTTCAAGACCCCTGCTGAAGCAGTCTTCGCACTCCAGGGAACAGACACCTCAACAAGAATACACCGGCACACAACCTGCACAACATTTGGCGAAATCATGCATGGCAAAGCACAAACCAGATTCAATTTAGAAACAGATATTCCGCCTCCAGGACTTCGCCCTGCGCCTCTTTTTTCCGATTCTGCGCCGCAGGCAACCGCCCCTTCCTCTTTTTACCCGTTTTCAATGGGGTGTCCATCTGGTATGTTTTTCAGCAAATATCCCTGATTTGCTGCATAAACGCTGTGACATAATCAGTGGTTAACTACCCTCTGTAATCTGCAAAATACTCCAGCAAAATGAGAAATCCGAAAACAATGGAACGCTATTTCTTCATCATCATCGCCGGTGTTATCGGCGGAATACTCGCCAACAAATTCCGCATCCCCGGTGGTGCCGTAGTTGGTGCCATGCTCTGCTCCGGAATGACATCCCTGCTCTTTTCCGGAGTCGGGATTCCACCAAGAGCAGGCCTGGCCGTTCAGATTATGCTTGGAGTCTTTCTCGGCATGACCTTCGACCGCTCCTTCTTTACCGTGGCAGCAAAAGCTCTGCCGCTGGCCATCCTCAGCACCCTCTGTCTGCTCGGCATTTCAGTAACAATGGCGTGGCTGGCAAGCAGGCTGGGGATTGTCGATTTCAGCACAGCTCTTTTTGGTTTTTCCCCAGGCGGCATGTCCGGCATGGCGATCCTCGCCCAGACCGAAGGGCACAACGCACCGTTAGTCGCCTTTCTCCACATGTTCCGCGTGTTTACCCTTTTTTTGGTGGTGCCATTACTGGCACGGCTCTACATACATTGGCGAATGTAATTTCCGAGCCAGTACATAGCACAAAAAAGGCCGACCCTCCATGCAGAAGGGCCGGCCGGAAAGAGCCTTACACCTGTTACTCCAGTCCCATCTTCTGTCGATACTCAGCAACCGTTGGAATTTTACCAAGGAGTGCTGTCACAGCTGCAACCTCAGAAGAGGCCAGATATACCCTGTTTCCATCCCCCAGACGATTTTTAAAGTTCCTCGTGGAAGTAGAGACAACAGTAGAGTCCGGTCGAACCCGCGCCTGATTTCCCATACAGAGACTGCATCCCGGAGTCTCAATCCGTGCCCCTGCCCCTGCAAAGAGCGCAAAGCCTCCATGTTCTCTGATGATATCACGATCCATTCTCGTCGAGGGAGCAATCCACAATCCAGTCTTCGCATATCCCCCATCCCGCTTCAAAATGTCCTCCGCAGCCTGGAGATGCTTCAGAAAGGTCATGCAGGAGCCAATGAAGACCTCATCCACCTTGTCTCCGGCAACCGTCCTGAGCAGGCGGACATCATCGGGATCATTGGGACAGGCAAGAAGAGGCTCGGTCACCCTGCCCATATCCACATCCAGAGTGGCGAAATATTCGGCATTATCATCTGCCTCAAGAAGCCGTGGAGACTCCAGCCATTTCTCAAGTCTTTTTATCCGCCGGCTTATCGCCTCTGTAGATTGATAGCCATCTGCAAGCAGAGACCGCAAAAAGGCAATATTTTCCTTCAAGCGTTCGACTACCGCATGAAGAGACAATTTCAAAGTGGCAGCAGCCGCGCTCCTCTCTGCCGAGGAGTTGCTCAACTCAAAGGCATCGGCGGCGGTAAACTCTTCCACCCCTTCAACCTCCATAATCGCTCCGGAAAAAACATTTTTTTTCTCTTTTCCTCCAACGGTGAGAAGTCCCTGCTCCTTTGCGAAGAAAGGAATGGCATTGACCATATCCCGGACAGTGATTCCCGGAGCTCTCGTTCCCGAGAAGCGTACCCGCACAGATTCCGGCATCTCAAGAGGCATAAACCCGAGGGCAGCCGCAAAAGCAACCAGTCCCGATCCCGCAGGAAAGGACAGCCCCAAGGGGAACCG